>DATEPG010000248.1:0-30804 GCA_035273265.1 Polyangiaceae bacterium | reverse complement strand
GTACCGGCCTTGATGGGCTCGATCATGTGCGTCGGTGTGGCCACCGCCAACAGCATTCTGGTCGTCACCTTTGCCAACGAGCAGCGGAAAGTTGGCCGCGATGCCAAGCACGCGGCGCTGGCCGCGGGCATGACCCGCTTGCGTCCCGTGTTGATGACCGCCATGGCCATGATCATCGGCATGCTACCGATGTCGATCGGGTTGGGCGAGGGCGGTGAGCAGAACGCGCCGCTCGGCCGCGCCGTGATCGGCGGACTGCTGCTGGCCACCGTGGCCACGCTATTTTTCGTGCCTGTGATGTACAGCGCGCTGCGCCGCAAGGCGCCGACGACCGATCCGCTGTTGGAGGACCTGTGACTTCGCCCGAACATTCACGCTCGCCCAGCGTACGACCGGAATCCGCGCATCCCGCAGCGGATGATCTCGGCTTCGACTTGCCTGAACCGGCCAAGCTCAGTCGTCGACGAGCGCTCACCTTCGCCGTGCTCGGAGCCGGGCTATTCGGAGCCGCATTTCTGTTTGGCTACCTGCCACGGCGGCAGGCCAAGGCCGAACTCGTGGAGAACGCTCGCGCCGAAGCGGAGAGCGCGCCACGCGTGGAGGTGGTCAGCCCGAAGATCACCAGCAGCGATCGCGCGATCGTGCTCAGCGGTAGCGTTCGGCCACTGGAAGAGACCGTGATCTACCCGCGAGCCAACGGCTACATCGCCAAGTGGCTGGTGGACATCGGCGACAAGGTCAAAGAAGGCCAAACGATGGCCGAGATCGAAACGCCGGAGCTCGATCAGGAGCTCGATCAAGCGCGGGCGCAGTTGGCTCAAGCATCGGCGGGCGTCACGCAAGCCGATGCGAATCGCGATTTTTCGGAGGCGAACCTGCAACGCTTCAAACAGCTGGTCCCAGCGGGCGTGGCCAGCCAGCAAGATCTGGACAAGACCCGAGCGCAGTCGGTGGTCGACTCGGCCAGTGTGAAGGTGGCAAGGTCCGGGGTTGCCGTGCAAGCCGCGAACATCCGACGCTTGCTGCAGCTGAAATCCTTCGCGCACGTGCTCTCGCCATTTGCCGGCACGGTGACCGCTCGCAACATCGAGCGCGGCTCACTGGTCAGCGCTGGGAACGCGACGCCGCTTTTCAAAGTGGCGATTCTGGATCCGGTGCGCGTGTTCGTTCAGGTGCCACAAGACGCCGCTGCCGGCGTTCAGAACGGGATTGCCGCCCAGGTCAGCACCCGCGAGTTCCCAGGCCGAATCTTCGAAGGCAAGGTGGCGCGCTCCAGCGGCGCGCTCGAGCAAAGCACGCGCACCATGTTGGTTGAAGTGCGCGTGCCGAACCCAAAGAACGAGCTATTGGCCGGGATGTATGCCCAGGTGGCGCTCACTCTGCCCTCGTCCCATCGCGTGCTCGAGTTGCCGGCGACGGCGCTGCTGAACGACGCCAAAGGCTTGCGGGTGGCGCTGGTCGACCCAGACGACCGCTTGCGCTTGGTGCCGGTGACCGTCGAGCGCGATATCGGCGCCACGGTGCAAATCGCCAGTGGGATCAGCGACGACGCGCGCGTCGTCAAGCTATCGAGCGCGGACATGGTGGACGGCAAGCGCGTGCAAGTTCGCAAGTGAACCAACGGTGGGTTCAGTCGCCGCCGAGACCGGCTTGGTCGACCAGCTCGGCCACGGTTCGTGCCAGATGCTCGATATTGGCCGGCTTGGCGACGTGGCGCTGAAAGCCGGCCTCGAGCGCGCGCGTCACGTCTTCAGTGCGTGCGTACGCGGTCAGGGCCACGGCTTGCAAACGCCGATGCAACGGTTGCTCTCGCAGCCGCCGCATCAAAGAAATCCCATCCTCCTCGGGCATGCCGATGTCACTGATCACGACGTCGACCCGTTCCTTGGCAAGGAAGCTGAAAGCGTTGGCCGCGGAGTCCGTGATTCGGACCGACGCGCCGACCCTTTCCAACGCCGTTTGCAGCAAGAGGCGTGAGTCCTCGTCGTCGTCGATGACCAAGATCTTGATCCCCACCAGCGAGGTCAGCGCTCGGGGCGGCTCGGACACTCGCTCCGCGGCGCTGCCTGGGGTTGCTTTCGGACGCTCGCTGGCGAGCGCCCGGATCGGAAGCTCCACGGTGAACGTCGCGCCCTGGGCGAGCCCCGCGCTTTCCGCAGAAACCGAGCCGCCATGCAGTTCCACCAGGTGACGCACGATGGCCAACCCGAGGCCCAAGCCGCCGTGTTTTCGGGTCGTGGAACTGTCGACCTGTCGAAAACGCTCGAAGATGAACGGCAGGTGTTCAGGAGCGATGCCTGAGCCCGTGTCACGGACGGTCAGGCGCAGCGCGCTGCGGTGGCGCTCGATGCCCAGCGTCACTGCGCCGCCCGTGCCGGTGAATTTGACGGCGTTGCTGAGCAGGTTCCAGACGACCTGCTGCAGGCGATCCGCGTCGCCGACCAGCTCGACCGTTGCCTCGGCGCCGTGCGTGATCGACAGTGAAACGCGGCGCGCCACGGCGGCCGGGCGCACCACGTCCGTTGCCGCATTGACGATCGCGACCAGATCCACGGGGCGCAGGTCGAGTCGCAGTTTGCCGCTGATGATCCGCGAAACATCGAGGACGTCCTCGATCAAACGCGCTTGGGCCAGCGCATTGCGCTCGATGGTGGCAAGCCCCCGCTCCAGGCCCTCGGGGTCGGGCGCACCGCGGCGCAGGAGCGCGGCCCAGCCCAAAATGGCATTCAACGGCGTGCGCAGCTCGTGGCTCATCGTGGCCAAAAACTCGTCCTTGACGCGATTAGCGGCCTCCGCCTCCTTGCGCGCGAGTTGCTCGGCGTCACGTAAGAACTCGGACTTGTGACGCGCCAACACTTGTTCGGTCACCTCGTATGCGTGCACGAAGACCGCATCGATCGTGCCGTCCTGCGAGGGGAAGGGCGCGTACACGAAGTCGAAGTAGGTGTCTTGGAGCACGCCGTCGCCCGCTCGATCGAGGCGCGCGAGCGCCTCCTTGCCGTGATAGGGAATGCCGGTCTCCAGCACGGCGCGCAAGAGTTTGATGTAGCCTTGGCCGCGGATCTCGGGCACAGCGTCCGCAAACGGTCGACCGATGATCGCGTTGGTCTTGCCCCAAACTTGCAAAATCAGCGGATTGGCTAGTTCGATGCGCAGCTCGGGCCCGCGCAAGACGCAGAGCGCGGCGGGGGACTCGCGAAAGATCATCTCCAAGCGTTGCCGCTCTGCTTCGGCGGCGGTTCGCAGAGTCTGGCGCAGGCGAGCCGCTGACAGTTGGCTTTCCACCCGAATCAACAGCGCGCTCGCTGAGAAGGGCTTTACCAGGTAATCGTCTGCGCCCGCACGCAGGCCCTCGGCGGTGGCTTCTTCGCCGGCTCGCGCTGAAAGCAAGATGGTGGGGGTGCTCGCTGTCTTCGGGTCGAGCCGCAGCTCGCGGATCAGCCCGAAGCCGTCCAGGTGCGGCATCATGACGTCCGAGATGATCAGATCCGGTGGCGCGCGTCGGGCAGCTTGCAACGCCTCGAGACCATCCGACACGGCTTCTACCGTCCAGTGCTGGCCCAGCAACCGAACGATGTATTCGCGCATGTCGGCATTGTCGTCTGCGACCAAGATGCGCGCGCCGAGCTGGGCTTCGCTCTTGCGACTCGAGGGCGCTCCCGAGCTCGACGAAGGCACCCAGCGTAACGCCTCTTCCACGTACGCGGCGTACGCTGAGGTCGGGGTCGGGCGTCCGGTTTCGCCGATGCTGTCCTCGGGCAGGTGAGCTTTGCCGGCCGGCAGCGCGATCGAAAAGGTCGTGCCGCGATCCAATTCGCTTTCGACTTCGATCGAGCCACCATGTAGCCGTACCAGCTCGTGAACCAGCGCGAGCCCAATGCCCGAGCCTTCGTGTGTTCGCGCGCGGCTGCCCTCGATGCGATGAAAACGCTCGAAAAGTCGCGGCAATTCGCTGGCGGCCACGCCTACCCCCGTGTCTCGTACGGTGAGCAGGACGTGCCCGTCACGCCAACTCAGGTTGACTGCGATGCTGCCGGTGAACGTGAACTTGAGCGCGTTCGACAGCAGATTGAGCACGATCTTCTCCCACATATCGTGGTCGATGTAGATCGACTCGGGCAGCGCTTCGCACTCGACCTCGTAAATCAGGCCGGCGCGCTCGATGGCCGAGCGGAAGGTGCTGGCCAAGTCGACCGTTAGCGCGCGCAGATCGGTCGGCTGGTACGAGGCCCGTGCCCGGCCCGCCTCGATGCGCGCGAAGTCGAGCAGGCCGTTGACCAGCTTCAACAAGCGGAGTTCATTGCGGTGCACGGTCTCCAGGTTCGCGCCCGTGAGTGCGCGTTCGGGCGAGGCCAGCGCATCTTCCGTCGGTCCCAGCATCAGCGTGAGCGGCGTGCGAAATTCGTGGCTCACGTTCGAGAAGAATGCGGTCTTCGCCCGATCGATCTGAGCCAGCGCGTCGGCGCGCTTTTGGGCGGCTTCGTAGGCGCCCGCGTTGGCAAATCCAGCCGCCAACTGGCCCACGAAGAGATCGACGAAGCTGCGCAACCTGTCGTCGACCGGGCGGTGGGGCGTCAAGCCGGCGATGAACACTCCCGCAGGTCGACCTTCACCCGGTTGGGCGATCGGCATTGCGATCGCGTGGCTCGGCGCGCGAGCCCAGGCGCCCTTGGGCCAATCGCGACTGGCATCGAGCTCGATCAGGACCGGCAGGGCGCCCTCCGAAAGCTCCTGCAACGGCCAAAATCCCGCTTGATCTAGCGAGAGCCATTGGGCTGCTTCAGGCTGCGAGTCCGCAAAGCCCGTGAGCGAGACGCGCCGCGCGCTGCGCCCGTCGCCCTCGAACAGGTAGCAGAGCGAGAAGGGGAGATCGCGGGCGTCCTGACGCAAGCAGCGTTCGACCGCGAAAAATACACTGTCCGAGCTCTTGCTTTGGGCGAGGGCCGCCGCAAAATCACGCAGGAGGGCCAGCCGGCGATCGGCGATCACGCGCTCGGTCTCCTCGATCACGACGCAGAACAGGCCGCCGATCTCGCCGGACGAGTCGCCCGGCGCAGGGCTATACGAGAACGTGTGATAGGTCTCTTCGGGGTAGCCATTGCGCTCGAGAAACAGCTGCAAGCCTTCGTCCCAAGTGGACTCGCCCGTTTGCATCACGTGCGCGATGCGTGGCCCGATCAGGTGCCAGATCTCGGCCCACACCGCGCTCGCCGGCTGCCCGAGCGCCCACGGATGCTTGGCCCCGAGCGTCTGCGCCGCGTAGGCGTCGTTGTAAAAGAACGTCAGCTCTGGGCCCCAACCCATCCACATGGCGTAGCGTGAGCTCAGCATCAGGCGCAGCACGGTGCGCAAACTGGGTGACCAAGTCTCCGGCGGCCCGAGACCGGTGCTCGCCCAATCCCGGGCCCGAATTAGGGTGGGGAGCTCGCCGTGTCCGGGAAAGAAGTCGGCGTCCGGCGTCATCCACTATCCAGAGTGCGTGCCGATCGATAGGCCGGTCAAGTTAGACAGTGCAAATACCTGCCTTCGAGATGAGGCACTTTTGCAGATGTCGCAGCGCGCGCTGATTAAGCGGGATTGTCTGGCGGCGGGTTCACGCGCATTCCGTTCAACAGATCGAGAGCCGACCCGCGCAGCAAATCGAGGCCGACTTCGGGATGTGCCTCGAGCAGAGCCAGGAAATTTTCGAAGTCGATGCGAAAGGCGATCAGCGGGGTCTCGGCGCGCGCCTCGTACACTCTCGATCCAGACCAGACGTCCAACACGCCAATCGTGAAGGCTCGTCCCACCGAAGCGTGCTTGCCGTCCGGTTCGGTGCAGCGCACCCGTCCCACGTCGATGTGTATTGCGTGGGTCGACGGATCACCCGTCGACCAGAGCAGCGCGCCCGCTGGACAGCGGATTTCGAGCATGCTGCGCGCCAGGTCGATCAAGGCTTCCATGTTCATGTGCCGGAAGCCGCCCTGGCGCAGCTTGATCAGGCGCTCGACGAGGGACAGCGGCTCACTGTAATAGTTGCCTTCCTCGACCGCGCTCGGGCGATTGCCGTCGGTCGGCAGATTGCCACGCATCGCCAACACGGATGAGCCGAGTTGACGGAGCATCGTGCGCATCAGCGAAAAATTCGCGATCAATGCGGCTTCGAAGGCGGAGGCGGGAACTTCGAGCGTGCACGTGTCGCCCACGGCGACGGCCAACGTCGACGGTTCATGCGCGAGCAACGGCAGCCCGCCGTAGGCATCGCCAGGCTTGCGCGTGGTGAGCACTTGCCCGTTTCGGGAGACCAAAATTTCGCCTTCGACGATCAGGCACAGCATGCGTGTTGGTTCGCCCTCGACGCTGATGACTTCCCCGTCTCGGTAGCGCGCGCTGCTGCCGTGTTCGGCAAGCAGCAGCAGCGCGTCGTCGTCCAGGCCGTCGAACATCGAGTACGAGCGCATGGTGAGCACCCGATCGCGGATGCCGGCGCGCACCGGCTGGCCTGCGCCGAGGATCTCGTGATTCACGCGGCCTGCCCGGATTCGTCGGCCGCGGTGGCCAAGCCAAGCTCGGCGGCGTGATAGCGGGTTACTTGCCGAACCGCGTCGCTCTCACCGTGCGCCAAGTGCGTGAGCAGCTCGGCATAGGCGAGCGTTCGCGGCCGGTGATAGCGCCCGGCTCGAGTTAAGCGCAGCTCGTCTGCGCAGTCGTCGATCAAGCCGAGTACCGCACTGCGCATGGGCTCCCGCAAGATGCTCTCGAGCAGCTCGATGCTGGTCGCGCGATCGTGCTTGCTCAAAGTGAGGCTGCGGTAGATCTGCCCAAAGTCTTCCGCGGGGTAGAGCAGCCCGAGCAGCCGGAACAGGCGGCCGCGGGTATTGGCTTCCTTGTCGCGCAGCAGATCACGGAGTAGCTCGTAGCCGAGTGTCTGGCGCGTGGGAGCCTGCGCCGCGCCGCGCTGCAAATTCAGGCGGGCATCCAAGAACCGGTAGGCGCGGGCGAGGGTTTCACTCACGGAGCGAGCGAGCGCGCTTCGATCCACGGATAGGGTGGGGTGCTGCCGGATGACGCGTTCGAGGACGAGTAAGATCGCGAAGCGGACACTCCCGTTCGGTTCGCGCGGTAGCCAATCGATCAAGCTGGCCAGGGCATGCTCGGGGCTGCAGAGCGCCATCGCGGAAGGGATGCGCCAGCGGAGGCTGTGCGGTGTGCCGAGGTCCTGGAAGCGTTCACTCAGCGCGGGCAAGGCGCTCCCGCCATAGTTGCTCAGCGCTCGTTCGGCGTCGGTTCGGGTGGGCTCGTCGGCCAACGCGCTGAAAAGGTGTGGCAGCAGTGCGGCCGACGCCACGTTGCCCATCGCTTGAACACTTGCGCGCCGAACCTCGGGCTCTGCCGCGCGTAGCAATGCGATCAGCGCGCGGTCGAAGCCAGTCGCGTGGCTGCGGCCGACCGCCTCCGCAAAAGCCACGCGCGCTCGCTCGCTGCCATTTCGAAGCAGATCATCGAGCTGTCCTTCGCGCTCGGACGTCAGAACATCGCCCGCGACCAGCAGATTGACGAGCAGCGTCGCGCGCACCTCGGCGGAAGGCTCATTTCTCAGGCGATCTCGCAGCTGTTGAACGTTCGGCTGCAAGACTGCGAGCGCGGCGAACGCGGCCGCGCGGACCGCGGGCGAGGGGTGTTCGGTCACGCGGGTCACGCTCGGGACTGCGGCCGTGCGACCCGAGCGGGCAAGCAGGCTGAGCACCTGCAGCACGACCTGCTCGGACGGATGATGAACGAGCAGCGCCGGCACGAGCTTGGTCTTGTTCTCGCGATCGAGCACGTTCAACGCGGCCAGCACCTCTCGATCATTGGGGCTTTCGAACGACGAGAGCAGAGTCTCCAACGAGGCGACATCGAGCTCCGGGAAGTGCTCGACCTGGCTCGAGCGGCCCGCTTTCAACCGTGCTCGAAACATGGCCACGTACGGGCCGCGCAGAGCGAGCGCGCAGGCCAACCACAAGCCGGAGCTGAGGGCGAGGCCGCAGGCGATCACGCGGGTCGGCGCATTGACCGCCGCAAAACCCAAGATCGCGAGCGAGGCGAGCACCTGGCCGCCGCGATGCCCAACCAGGTCGACGAACGCCTTGACCCGCTTCCGTCCCTCTTCGGGCAAGGGCAAGATTGAGAGCTCCGCGGTCGTGCGATGTAGCGAATAGCGGAGCGAGCCATCCACCGCCTTCAGCGCAATCACGGCGGCCAGCGCGCCGGTCAGCGCGACGCCTAGGCCTGAGAGGACCAACAGTCCCGGTAGCACGCCGAGCGCAGCGCCGAGCGACAGGCGCCTCAGGATCCACGCGACCAAGCCGATTTGGCAGAGCAGTGAGAGCACGTTGGTCGCAAAGTAGACGCTGCCCAAGAACGCTCCCAGCTCGGCCTTGGGGACGAGCGCCGCGATCGAACTCTTGAACACGAAGTCCGAGAGCGTCAGACACACGGTCGCCAAAAACAGCGCAGCGACGACCCGTTGCGCGTACGGGTCCTGGGCAATGTAGGTCACCGTGTCGCTCAATCGCGGCGCCGGTTGCTCGGCCAGCGTCGCGCTCGGTCGCTCCGCGAAAAGTAGCGGGATCAACCCTGCGACCGCCATGCCGATTGCCGCCACCAAGACCAGGCGCTCGGCGCGCATGGCGCGTGCCAGCAAGCTGGCCGCGCCGCTGCCAGCGATGGCACCCAGCACGCTGCCGGCTCCGATGAAGCCATACAGGCGTTTTGCCTGCGTGATCGTAAAGCGCTCGGCGACCAGATCCCAAAAGTGCGTCAAGATCAGCGTGGCCAGCAGCCCCGACCAAACGTACAAGGCATACAGGCCCCAAGCCCCCAGCTGACGCCCGAGGGCAAAAAATCCGAGCGTGATCGAGGCGGCGGTCAGCGTGACCGAAGACAGCGCTCGCCGCGAGCTGAGTCGGCGCGTGGCCAGCGCGTTCAGCTTGGCCAGACCCACCGACAGCAGCGCGATCGCCAAGAACACCCAGGGCAAGCGCGAGGCCGCGATCTTGGCCAGGAACAGCGCGTCGCGCGCCGTCTCGAGCAACGCATGGCTGGCGATCAGCGCGAACAGCGTCAGAAAAGCAGCCCAAGCGTCGCGCCGCTCGCCTTTGCGCATGGCGAAGAAGCTCACCGGCCGGCCTTACCATGGCGGGCCGGGCGCCGACAGGCGGCTCGTGACCCGGGGCTCGGCTAACTATCCAGGCATTGTCGCACTTTGCGCGCCAATGCCTCGGGAGTGAATGGCTTTTCGACGAAGGCCAGCGTCGAGTGAAAGACGCCGTGGCGAACGACTGCGTCATCCGTGTATCCGGACATGTAGATCACCTTCATGTCCGGGCGCACTTGGAGCAATCGCTCGGCCAGCTTTCGGCCGCTCATGCGCGGCATCACCACATCCGTCAGTAGCACGTGAATCGGCGAAGAGTATTGTTCGCACAGCAGCAGCGCATCGCCGCCTCCGCGAGCGTCTAAGACGTTGTATCCGTAACGGCGCAAGATGTTACGGGCCAGCAGGCGTACCCGTTCGTCGTCCTCGACCAACAGGATGGTTTCGTCGCCGCGCAAGCTGCGATTGTGGGGTGGCTCGACCGAGACCCGAACCACGGCTGCGCGATCCGCCATGGGCAGGTAGACCTCCAAGCGGGTGCCCTTGCCGAGTTCGCTGGACACCCAAATGGTGCCGCCACTCTGACGCACGATCCCGAACACCGTCGCCAAGCCCAAACCGGAACCCTTGCCCATCTCCTTGGTCGTGAAGAATGGCTCGAACATGCGCGATTGGGTCGCCGAATCCATGCCCATGCCCGTGTCCGTGACGGTGAGCAGGATATGAGGGCCAGCAGTCACTCCCACGTGGTCGTTGGCGTAATCTTGGTTCAGCTCGACCTCACGGGTCTCGATACTGATCTTGCCGCCATCCGGCATGGCATCGCGGGCGTTGACGACCAAGTTGATGATCACCTGCTCCATCTGCCCGGGATCGACCAACACTGCGCCGAGCAGTGGTGCGCAAGCGGTGGCCAGCTCGATCTCTTCGCCAATCAATCGTCGCAGCATCTTCTCCAAACCCTGCACCACGGCCGAGAGGTCGACGATTTGCGGTTGGAGCACTTGCTGTCGGCTGAAGGCGAGCAACTGCCGAGTCAGGGTGACGGCGAGCAATCCAGCTGCCTTGATCTCCTGCACGTCGCTGCGCATCGGATCGTCGCGCTTGAGGTCGCCTTCCAGCAGCTCGCTATAGCTGAGGATGATACACAGTAGGTTGTTGAAGTCGTGAGCAACGCCCGCGGCCAAGCTACCGATGGCCTCCATCTTTTGGGCTTGGTGAAGCTGGTTCTCGAGGTTGCGCCGTTCCGTCAAATCACGGCTGATCTTGGCGAATCCGAGCAGCTGACCTGCGGGATCCAAAATCGGCGAGAGCACCACGCTGGCCCAAAACCGCGAGCCGTCTTTGCGCACGCGGAAGCCTTCCTCTTCTGCGCGTCCGGTTCGTAGAGCGGTGTCCAGATCGGTCTCAGGTTGTCCGGCGACCACCGCTGCGGGCTCATAGAACACCGAGAAGTGCCGTCCCACGATCTCCCGCGCCGAGTAGCCCTTGATATGCTCGGCCCCCGCGTTCCAGCTGACCACGACGCCCTGCGGGTCGAGCATCATCAGCGCGTAATCTCGAACGCCGTTGACCAACAAGCGAAAGCGGTCTTCGCTCTGTTGAGTCGCTTCATTCGCCACCGCCAATGCGGCGGTGTGCTCACGAACGCCGTCGGTCAACTCCTCGTTGATCAGCCGAGAACGGTCTTCGGCTTCTTGCAGCTGGTTGATGTCGTGGACGTAGGCCTCAGTCTGTTTGGAAATCTCGGCCCGATGGAGCGAGTCGATCTTCTCGAGATGCTCCGCTGAGCCTTGGTCATAGCGTTTGCCGTCGAGTTTGACCGTGCCTGACATGTTCGACTCGCTTGTTCAACGATTTCACAGCAATGGAAAACACAAGTGTGCCACTTTTGCGCGATCACAGATAGCTCCTCCCGTTCGCCTTTAGTGAAGAGAACTGTCGGTTTTCGACAGGATTGGCGATGGTCAAGTTGCTAGCGGAGCTGCACGGGGGCGCGGTGGCCGTCGAGAGCGCGGTGAGTGAGGGCTCCCGCTTCACGGTTTGGCTGCCGTTTCGCAAGCTCGAAGAGCCGAATGTCGAGGGCTCGCTCACGCGCCGCACCAACCTGCCGCTGGGCGCACCGCTGGCGCTGATCGTCGAACACGACTTGAAGTCGGCCGAGCTGATCCGCCTGCAGCTGGAGGCGGACGGGTTCGGTGTGCTGCACGCCAGCTCGGCGGCGGCGGCGATCGCGATCGCCGAAGAGCAAGCGCTCTCGCTGATCACCTTGGAAATTATGTTGCCCGACGTCGACGGTTGGGAATTTTTGGCTCGCTTGAAGCAGATCCCCAACGTGGCGCACGTGCCGGTGGTGATTATTTCGATCGTCGCCGACCGAAACAAGGGGATCGCGCTGGGTGCAGCTGGGGTCCTCGAGAAGCCCATCTCCCATCAGGAATTGCTCGACTCAATTTCCGGACTAGGTCTGCTTCCGGCAAATCGTGGCGAAATTCTGAACGTGCTGGTCGTGGATGACGATCCGGTCGCAGTGGAGTTGATCGCGGTCCGCCTGGCGGGCCTCGAAGTCGTGGTCGAACGCCCGTATGGCGGTCGAGAAGGGATCGTCGTCGCGCGCCGCCAACCGCCGGACTTGATCGTGCTGGATTTGATGATGCCCGACGTCAACGGCTTCGATCTGGTCGAGGAGTTGCGCCGAGACGCGGCCACCGCGAGCATTCCGATCATGGTGCTCACGGCGATGCAGCTCACGGCCGCGCAACGAGCGAGGCTCAAGGGCCACGTATCGGCAGTCTTGGCCAAGACCGAACTCGAACTCGATCACTTCCGTGCCGAGGTTCGGCGCGCGATGTCGGGCCGAAAGCAGGCTGCCTGACATGGCCACGATTTTGATCGTCGAAGACAACCCCGCCAACATGAAGTTGGCGGTCTTCGTGCTGGAACAAGCAGGTTACAGCGTGATCTGCGCGAGCGACGCGGAAGCGGGCCTCACCTTGGCTCGTGAACGACACCCCGATTTGATCATGATGGACATTCAACTGCCAGGAATGGACGGACTGGCAGCGACCGAACTATTGAAACGCGACGAAGCCACCCGCACGATCCCCGTGATCGCGCTCACCGCGCTGGCCATGAAGGGGGACGAAGCACGCATCCGCGACGCGGGTTGCGATGCTTACATCGCCAAGCCCATGCGCTACCAAGAGGTGCTGGCGACAGTCGCCGCACAACTGGCCCGGCCATGATCGCCGCCCATCAGCTGGTCCCATTGCGCCGCATTTTGATCGTCGACGATGAGGTCGACAATCGTGAGCTCCTGCAAATCGTACTCAAGTGGGAGGGCTTCGACACGGGCACGGCGGACGGGGGCGAGCAAGCATTGCAGAGCGCATTAGCCGAGCCTCCTGATCTGATCCTGGTCGACCTGCTGATGCCCGGCATCGACGGCTATCAACTAATCGCCGAGCTGAAGCAAAACCCGGCTACCCAGAAAATCCCCGTCATCATGCTCAGCGCCATGAACGATAGTGCCACCCGAGCCCGCGCGCTGAGCAGCGGAGCGAACGCCTATCTGACGAAGCCCATCGACCGCTCCGAACTGTGCGAGCAGGTGCGCAGCATCCTCGGCCTGGAAGCAAGGCACGCTTAGCCCCGCGCGCCCGCGCACGCGTGCTCAGTTCCCGAGTTCGCGTGGCAGGGCCCGGCGGGGCTCGCGCCGCTCGCGTTCGTTGACATCGCGCTGGTCCGCCTCGCGTGCCCCTGCGCGCCGCAATAGTTCCGCAAAGTGCTGTGCCGACTCGACCGCGAGCGGCTCGACTGCATCGTCTTGAAAACTCATGAACCAGAGCTGAGCAGGCCCATGTTCCGGGCCAGTGACCCGCTAGTGACATTTGTGGCACGGTGCGGGCTTGGACGGCTTTGAACTCGTTTTGTCGGTGAAACCGGCGTTGGTTGGGCAATCTGAAGTCGGCAAAACGCATGGTAGAGAGAAGTGATGAGCAACCATCTCGTGCGCTCTTGACGTGCCCGCAAGTGCGAGCTTCTGACGCTGCGCGCGATCGAATGTGCTGAAGCTGTCTCGAACTTTACCAGGTGGAGTTCGCTTGCATCCGCGACGATTCGTCGTAGTTCGTGGGCTTTCCAGGCTCGCCGCTGAGAGAGTGTTTGCTCGACCAAAGCGCCTCGGCAGCTTGCGTGCGTGCTCGCAAGTGATTCGCGCACACTTGGTGCGGCCTGGCGATGGCGCGAGCGTTGCTGCGCGGATCACTTGCTCGCCCGCCTTAGCTGACTCGGCGGTTGGGGTGAACGATTTTTGTGGACAGGTTTTTGGCGTCCGGTGCCGTCATCGTTGGGAGTCAGTTGGGTTTGTGGTTGTTGCTGGGGCCACGTTTTGCGAGGTGGGGCTTGGACGGGCTTGGACGGCTCTGGACGCGTTTTGTCGATGAAACCAGCGTTGGTTGGGCAATCTGAAGCTCGAAGTGCGCTTGGTAGAGAGAAGTGATGGGCAAGCCAACTCGTGCGCTCTTGGCGTGCCCGCAAGTGCGAGCTTCTGACGCTGCGCGCGATCGAATGTGCTGAAGCTGTCTCGAACTTCACCAGGTGGAGTTCGCTTGCATCGGCGATGGTTCGTCGTAGTTCGTGGGCTTTCCAGGCTCGCCGCTGAGAGAGTGTTTGCTCGGCCAAAGCGCCTCGGCAGCTTGCGTGCGTGCTCGCAAGTGATTCGCGCACACTTGGTGCGGCGTGGCGATGGCGAGGGCGTTGCTGCGCGGATCACTTGCTCGCCCGCCTTAGCTGACTCGGCGGTTGGGGTGACGATTTTTGTAGACAGGTTTTTTGCGGCCGGTGTCGCGATCGTTGGGACTCAGTTGGGTTTGTGGTTGTTGCTGGGGCCACGTTTGGCGAGGTGGAGCTTGCACGGACTCGGAGGGCTTTGGACTCGTTTTGTCGATGAAACAGGCCTTGGTCTGGCAATCTGAAGCTCGAAATAACGCATGGTAGACAGAAGTGATGGGCAACCAATATCGATTGGTGGGGTTGGGGAATTCGCAGCTCTTGGCGGGATTGTCGGAGCTGGTTCGGCAGAGCAACGCGCTTACCGCGCAGTTGCTCGCACACTTGGTGGAGCTGGAAGAGCGCCTACTGCACCTGGAGCTTGGGTTTTCGTCGCTGTTTGCCTATTGCGTGGAAGCGTTGGGAATGAGTGAGGGCACGGCAGGGCGGCGCGTTGCGGCGGCGCGGGTGTGCCGGCGATTTCCGGATGTGTTCGAGCGGGTGGGTCGCGGCGAATTGCACTTGTGTGCGTTGTGTGCGCTCGCGCCGCACTTGAGCGCTGAGAACGCGGGTGAG
The DNA here is from genome assembly GCA_035273265.1 of Polyangiaceae bacterium. Taxonomy (GTDB): domain Bacteria; phylum Myxococcota_A; class Polyangia; order Polyangiales; family Polyangiaceae; genus PMG-095. The sequence continues at coordinate 16,340 of DATEPG010000248.1, read as the reverse complement.
CTGTTCGAGGCGTGTCGGGGCAGGACTCGGCGACAGATCGAGGGCTTGCTGGCTGCGCGGTTTCCGCGGCCGGATGTGCGAGAGCAGATCCGGCGTTTGCCGGCGCGCGTTCAAGTACCGGTGGTAGCGGTAACTGCCGTCGAGCAAGTTTCGCCGTGGTCAGGATCGAGCGCGTTGGTATTGCCAGCGTTGGACTCAAAAGTGCCGACAGTAGGGCCGAATTCTGCGCCAATGCCGGCTCCGGCCCCGGCGCTTGCCGACGCGCACCGGCGCGCTCTTGAGCCGATTTCGGCCGAACGCTTTGGGGTGCATTTTACGGCCGACGCGGAGTTGCGCGAGCTGATCGAACGCGCGCGAGCGCTCGCCAGCCATCGGCTGCCGAAGGGCGAGCTCGCGGGTTTGATGAAGCTGGCGCTGGCAAGCTTCGTGCGACAGGAAGAGAAGCGACGCTTCGGTATTGGTTCGAGGCCGCGGCGGATCAAGCCGGAGACGAGTTCGGCGCGCTCCGCTGATCGGGCAGCTCCGCCAGGTGGAGTCTCATCCGCAGCGGCAATCGAACATCCGACGCTCGGTGCGCGTGAGAGCCGCGCAGTGCCGCTCGGCAAACGTGGACGGTACCTGGCCGTGGCGGTGCGGCGAGAAGCTCACCAGCGTGACCAGGGACGATGCGCGTTCATCTCGGCAGAGGGTCGGCGCTGCGACGGCCGGGCATTTCTCGAATTCGATCACGTCGAGCCACTTTCACGGTTTGGGGCGGGCGATGCTGGGAACATTCGCTTGCTTTGTAAGGCGCATAATCTGTTGCATGCGCGAAACTGCTTCGGCGCTCAGCACATTGCCGCGAAAGTAGCCGCAGGCCGCTCTCGCCCCCGGAAAACCGCTGGATCGTCTGATCAGTGATGAGCCCGTGCCCGTCTTTGCAGCCCCGAGCTGACGCACCGCGGGGGGAATTGGGCGCGCTGTGAGGTGCGTGGCGGGGGCGCGGGCGCCCATCTTGGCGAGGCTGAAACATTGCGTGCCAATGAGCGGCGCGATCACGCTATGGTCTGGAGCTTGACGACCGATTCAGTTTCGAAGCGAGTCGGGCGGGTCGCCCTCGTGCTGGTCGGTTTGGCTTTGGGTGTCGCGCTGGGGTATCGGCTCGGGGGAACCAATGGGGCGGCGGGCGTTGCTACTGCGCTGGGTATGGGATTTTGGCTTTGGTCGGCGCGGCGCAGTTACCGGGAGCAAGCAGCGGCTGAGGGGGCGCGATTGATCGTCGACCGCGGGGGGGAGATGGCCGATGAGGAGCGAGCACGCTCGAGCTTTCGGCGGATCCGCGTGGCGAACTCGGGCGGGCGACCGATTCGGCACGTGGAGGTGACGCTCGCCAAGTGCGGCCCTGCGCCTGCTTGGTTCGAGCCGGTGCGGCTTCAGCGCATGCAGGGCGGGGCACACCCCTTCGATTTGCAGCCTCGCTCCGAGGTGTTCGTCGATTTCGTGGCTCTGCCGCAAGGGCACCCGGAATTCATCATCGTGCATGACAGCTCCAAGCACGGCGGATTGCCCAACGGCGTCGCGATTCAACCGCTGGAGCTGACGGTGCAAGTGACCGCGATGGGGCTGCCAACTGTGTCGGTCGTGTTCGCGGTTTCGCGCAGCACGACGGGAGTGCTCACGGTGGTGCCAAAAGCAGCTGGCTGAGCGCGACTGGGAATAGCTAAACTCGGGGTCATCGTGACCACGCACATCGAACGGGAAATTCGCGAGCAGCCGGCGGTGCTCGAGAGCCTGCTGCGCGACGGGCGTGAGGCCGCAGAAGCAGCGGCGCTGGCGATTCGGCGATTCGCGCCCGAGTGGGTGTTGATCGCCGGGCGAGGGAGTTCGGACAATGCCGCGCGCTACGCGCAGTACTTGTTGGGCGCGCACAACGGGCTCGGTGTAGCGCTGGCGGTGCCGTCGCTGGTCACGCTGTATGATTCGCCTCCACGGCTCTCGCGAGCGCTGACGATTGGCATCAGTCAGTCGGGTCAGTCGCCCGACATCGTGTCTGTTTTGCGTGAAGCACGCGCGCAAGGCAGCATCACCCTAGCGCTCAGCAATGAGCCAGAGTCCCCGTTGGCGCAAGCAGCCGCTCATACACTGCCGCTTCTGGCCGGTCGTGAGCTAGCCGTTGCTGCCACCAAGACCTATACCGCGCAGCTGTTCGCGCTGGCCATGTTGAGCGCCGCGCTCGAGGGCAATCCCGAGCGCTGGGCGGCGCTCGCAGGCGTACCCGCCTGGCTCGAACGCGTCATCGAACAGAACGCGGATCTAGGCCAAGCCGTGGCCGCGTTCCGGGATGCTCGGCAGTTGATCGTTCTCGGACGCGGCTTCAATTACTCCACCGCGTTCGAGGTCGCGCTCAAACTCAAGGAGACCAGCTACTTGTTGGCCGAGCCCTATTCGGTCGCTGATTTGCTGCACGGCCCGGTGGCGATGATCGACAGCGGCTTTCCGATCATCCTGCTAGCGCCGAGTGGCCGTGCGTTGGCGGACGTGCCGGATCTGCTTTCCCTGCTCGAAGCGCGCGCCGCGCGAGTACTGGCCATTTCCGACGATCCCGAGGTGCTGAGGCGTATACCGATGCACCTTGCCCTGCCGCCGGGCGTGCCAGAGTGGCTGTCGCCACTGATCAGTGTGGTCCCAGGGCAGCTATTTGCCGGAGCCCTGGCACGGAGCTTGGGTCATGATCCCGATCGCCCGCGCGGCCTGTCCAAAGTGACTTTGACTCGCTGAGCGGCGTGGCGAAAATGCCTCTTGAGTGAAGCAAGGAGCGGGCGCAAAAACGATCGCATGCGGGCGCGCGAATCTGTGGCCGTTTTGGTGGCTCACCCCGATGATGAATCGCTGTGGGCCGGAGGCGCGCTGCTCTCGGAGAAGAACTGGTCGCCCTTCGTTTGCTCGGTCTGTCGCGGCCACGACCCCGACCGCGCTCCCAAGTTCTACCGAGTGTTGGAGCGGTTGGGGGCGCGAGGTGCGATGGCCGATCTGGACGATGGCCCTGAGCAGTCGCCGCTCGCGGACGAGCGGGTCGAGCAGGCCTTGTTGGAGTGTCTGCCAAAGCGTGAGTTCGATCGCATCATTACCCACTCTCCGATTGGCGAGTACACGCGCCACCTGCGCCACGAGGAAGTGGCGCGGGCAGTCCTGCGGCTCTGGTCCAAGGGCACACTTTCCTCTCCCGAGCTCTGGCTGTTTGCCTTTGACGACGACGGCGGGAGCCGCTTGCCGCTCGCGGTCGCCAAGGCAGATATCGTGTATGAACTTTCGGCTGAAGTGTGGCAGCAAAAGTATCGCTTGATCACTGAAGGTTACGGCTTTGCCGAAGTGAGCTGGGAGGCTCGGGTCACGCCGCGCAGCGAAGCCTTCTTTCGAGTCACGACCGGCGAACGCGCGCGCGCGTGGCTCGATCGATCTCGAAGCCGATGAAGGTCCTCTTGCTTTTCGACTACCCGCCGCCGCCCGGCGGGCTTGCCACCCAAGGCGAGTTGCTGCTTCGCGGCCTGCTCGAACTGGGCGTGGATGCCCGCGCGGCACACTTGGATTCAGCTCTGGAAAAGGAATGGTACTACGGCTGGTTCAAGCCGGACGCGGTGGTGGGCATTGGCTATTGGGGCATGACTCCGCAATTGGTGTTGCATGCGCAAAAGCACGGAGTTTTGGCGATTCCTTGGCTCGTCGCCAATGGTTACGTGGTCAATTACCGCGAGACACTCAGCAATTTGCCGCTGATGCTGGTGACCTCTCAGTGGGTCAAAGACGTTTACCTGCGAGACGGCATTTCCGGGGCCAATATCGAAGTCTTGCCCGTGGGCTGCGACACCGATAGCTTCATCCCTTATCCCAAGAGCGATCCGCGAGTGATCGCCGCGCGTGCTGCGCTCGGCGTGCGCGAAGACCAGTTGCTGATTCTGACCGTGGGCGGTGACGCCGCCTCGAAGGGCGGTCGCGAGGTGATGCGCGCGCTCGCGCAGCTCGGCGATCAGGTCCCGGACTATCGATACGTGTGCAAAGTGTGGGCGCAGGCCCGCACTCAGAAGCAAAACGCCCTCGACTCGGGGCTCGCGGAGGAGCTCGGCATTCAACGCCGGGTGTCGTTCTGCGATGGCCGCGTTTCTCGACAATTCATGCCCTTTTTGATCTCGGCATGCGACGTGTACGCCGCGCCCTCGCGGCTCGAGGGCTTTGGCATGGGGCAGGTCGAAGCGGGTGCCTGCGGCAAACCGGTGATCGGCATCCGGGCCATGGCCATGCTCGAAACGCTGAGCCACGGGCAGACGGCCTTGCTCGCCAGCGTTGCCACGGAGAATGTCGCTACGGGCGCGGTCGTGGGGCCAGAGGCCGGGTTCGAGCCGGGCCATCGCATCGAATTTCCGAACCCACGCGTCGTCGACTATCGCGCCAGCGTGCCCGAGCTCGCCGAGCACCTTCACTCGTTGCTCAACGACCCTGCACTTTGCCGCAGGCTAGGCCAGGCCGGGCGAGAACGCGCCCTCGAGTACGACTATCGCAAAGTCGCGTGGCGCTTTCTCGAGATCGTGGAACGCAAGCTCGGATTGAGTGGACCATGAGCGAACCTCCGTCACTGAGTGTCCGCGTCGAGGCCGCTCGGCGCGCGGCGATTGCCGTGCTCGAGCACAATGCGTTCGGACCCTTTGCCGGGCTCCCGCGCACGGCCGGCTTTGGCTATCCAGAGCCGTACACGCGTGATTTGATGATCTCGCTGCCCGGGTTTCTGCTGGCCGGCAAGCCCGAGCTGCGCGAACAAATGCGCAAAACGCTGCAGGCGTTGGCCGACCATCAGACGCACCACGGACACATTCCGTCGCTCGCTCACGACCCCGAAAACTTGGGCGCGAGCGACACCACACCGCTGTTCCTGTTCGGTCTGGCCGCTTTCCGTCGCGCGCAGGGCGAGCCGGAATTCCTGGCGGCGGCGGCACAAAAAGCCATCAACTGGATGCGCTATCAGTCTCCCGACGATCGACTCATGGTCGCCCAGCTCCCGACCACCGATTGGCGGGACGAGCACTGGGTCTACGGCTATGGACTCTACGTCAACGCGCTCGTTCATGCCTACCTGCCGCTGTACGGCCTTCACGAAGACGCGGCGCGCCTCAAGGCCGCGTTGAACCGCGTCGTGACCACCGAGCCGCCACAACCAGAGCCGGGGCGCGCGGGGCTGGCGCTGCCGGACAGCCCGCACTACGCCGCCGGTTCGTTCAAGATCTTTCATGATCCGCGCTGTGACGTGCTCGGTAATTCGTTGGCCATTTTGAGCAAGCTTGCCGATGCCGCGCGCGCCGAACGGTTGATCGACTACATCGAGGCCAATTGTGAGTCGCTGCGCGAGCGCGGGGAGTTACTGGGTTCGCTTCCGCCTTGCTTTTTCCCCTATATGCAACCGGGCGATCTCGATTGGCGGGCCAGATACGCGATCTACAATCGGCCTGGCGAGTACCACAATGGTGGTGTGTGGCCGTTCGTGTGCGGGTTTTACATCGCAGCCTGCGTATCGGTCGGGCGCCACGAACTCGCGCGACAGAAGCTCGAAGCTTTGGCCGACCTGGTCAAACCTTGGCACGAGGACGAGTGCGAATGGGGCTTCAACGAGCAAGTGCGCGCGCACACCGGTGAGCCCATCGGTCGAGATTGGCAGACTTGGTCGGCCGCCATGTTCCTGTACGCTCACGAATGCGTGCTGACTCGGACTACGCCTTACTTCGGTTGAGTCGGGGCAAGCGGGCTCACTCCCGGCGCAGCGTCTCGAGCTTCTGTCGCACGTCGACCGCGCGTTCGATCTGGCCGGCCTCGTTCAGGTAGCCGTACAGCGCCTGCAGCGCGTTGGCGTCGTTTGGGCGATTCTTCAGCGTGGCATCCAGGATCTGGATGGCCTGCTCGCGATCCCCGCTGCCGGCGACCGCGACTGCCAGCACGTAGCTGAAGCGTGCATCATTGGGCGTGAGCTCGACGGCCTTCTTCAAGCTCGCGAGCGCCGCCTTCGATTGACGGGCGCGGACTTGCCAGAGGCCGAGGGCGTGATGGGCGGCGGCGTCTCGAGGATTGCACGCGAGCGCGGCGCGCAGGGCACGCTCGGCCGCCGCTTCGTTCCCGCGTTGCCGCTCGAGATCGGCCAGGTTCAGCTGCGCTTCGGGCAAGCAGGGCTGGAGCCGAAGCGCCGCCTGAAGCGAGGCCTCGGCCTCCGCGAGCTTGCCCCGAGCGAGCTCGAAAGCACTCCTTTCGACCTGTGTTTCGGGCCGCGAGGCGCTGACATCGAAGCTTTGCTCGACCTCCCGGAAAACGCCTTCGAGCGCGGCCCGCGTGGGCTCGGGTAGCTGCGCGCCGCCCGCGCCGGCCAGCGCCTTACCCACGGCGATGCGCACCGCGCGCAGGCGGTGCTCGATCACTGGCGTGAGCAACGGCACGCGTTGCGGCAGCGGAAGCTCGCCCGCGCCGAGCACGGCTCCGTACACGACCAGCCCTTCCGGACTCGTGAGCGCGTCGCGCAGTGTTCGGAGCGTCTTGTCCGTCGCGTACGCGCCCAGTCGTTCGAGTGCGGTCGCGCGCGCAATGGCGGGCACGCTGGCGTCGTCAATCAGCTGACGAAGGGCGCGCGGCGCAGCGAGTGCGCCCTGGCGATCTCCGGCCAGCGCTTCCACGAAATGCGTGCGCTTTTGCGAGGCCGGAAACCAGCCCGCTACTTGGTCGCGCGCCCAAGTAGCGGATTCTTTCGTGTGGCAGCCGTTGCACGCATTGGGGGTACCGAAGCGAACGCTGTGATCGGGGCGGGGAATGCGGATCGAGTGGTCGCGCCGTTCATCGACTTGCATGAAGGTCGCGGGCGGCATGTGGCAATCGATGCACAGCGGCGCTTTGGCTGCTGGATGATGGGAATGGGTTGCCACGTCGAAGCGCGCCGGCTCGTGGCAGCGCACGCACAGCGCATTGCCCGTCGCGTACGGCTTGCCAGAATGCGGATCGTGACAATCCGAGCACTTGACGCCCGAGCGGTACATGCGGCTCTGCAGGAACGAACCCCATTCGTAGACCTCACCCTGGACCTGTCCGTCCGCATGGTAGCGACCCGCACGTAGGAGATCGGGTTCGAACGAGTCCAAGAACGGATCGCTCGCCAGAAAGCCTTCCTTGAGCGGCGTGCGACGGCTGTGGCAGGGCGCGCAGACCTCGACCTCGACCCCTTCCTGGGTGCGCGGCGTCGGGCTACCGGTCGAAGAGGGCAGCCAAGGCTCGGGGGGCTTCAGGCGCACCGCGAACGGAGCGGCCTTGCCGGTTTTGGCCGAGCGCACGTGCTCGGCGCCGGGGCCGTGGCAAGCCTCACAGCCGACGGACTGCTCGGCCCAGCGGCTGTCGAAGCTGTCCTGGGCTGGATCGTAACGCCGCTCGACCCAGGTCGAGTGGCAATCCGCGCACACGTGATTCCAGTTTTGCGCGGATGAAGTGAAGAACAGCGGGTCGTTGGTGGCGATCCCCTCCGGTCCGTAAACGTGAAACCACTTGGCGCCGCCAGCGCCAGCCGCGCGGGTGTCCCAGACCACGCCCAGCGACTGCAGCTTGCCGCGTTCGGTCGCGACCACGTACTGCTCGAGTGGCCAGACGCCGGAAACGTAACGGATCGGGAAGGTCGCCGTCTTTCCACCGGCGTTGGGCGTGGTCACGAACGGGGCGCCCTCACGCACCGAAAATTTCGTCGTTCCTCCGAGCTTGGACGCAAACTGGCCGCCGTCGAAGCGTGCCTTTGCCTGCTCGGGGCTCGGGCTCACGAGCGCCTGAGCGTGGTGCGAGCCGCGGTAGGCGTCGCTCTGCGCTCGATGGCAGTCCGCGCAGGCGGCCGAACCGACGAACTCTTCGCGCCCGCGAACTAGCGCGCGGGGCGAGGCTACGGGCGCTGGCAGCGGTTGCGGCGGCGAGCTGTTTGCTCCGCGCGCGGAGTTCGAAGGCGGAGCGTCGCCGGCGCGGCCAATGATGAAGGCCAGCAAGGCGGCCAGGAGCAGCGCGCCAATCAGGATCAACCGGTTTCGCACGCGCGCAGTTTCGCTTTCCAGATTCACGAGGGCGAGGGCGAGGGCCGCCCCCGTCGCGAACGACGGGAACGGCGTTTAGCATGCGCTCGCTGCTTAGGGGAAGTAGCCGGGACGGGCGTCGGCGTTCAGCGTGCCGATTTCCGCTTCCAGGTTGGCGCGCACGGCCTGGTGCGCGGCGCTCGCGTACAAATCGGTCGTTTCCAGAGGGTCGGCGACCAGGTCGTACAGCTCTCGCTTACCGAGGTTGGAAACCAGCTTGAAGCGCGTGTCCTTCAGCGCATAGCGACGGTTGTTCGTGCCGCTGGAGGTTTCCGAGAACGAGTGCGTCCGTCCGCTCGTGGCGCTCGCGTCACTCAGGATTGGCTTGATGCTGTAGCTGTTGTTGACGTGGCTGACGTTGATGCCCGTGAGCGAGAGGATCGTGGCGTAAATATCGGTCGTTACCACGAGGTCGTTGGCGCGGCCCCGGCGTGTCACGCCGGCACCCGTGACGATGAACGGCACTCGCACGCCGCCCTCGTACGCGCTGCCCTTCGATCCCCGGATCTTGGAGCCCTTGTCCTTCACGTCCGCGGGCGTTCCGTTGTCGCCAATGAAGATGACCGTGGTCGTCTCCAGATCGACCTCCTTCAGCAATCGGCCGAGCTCGGTATCCAAGGCCTGGATGTCCGCCTTGTAGACCGGTACGTTGGTCGCCGTCGTTCCGGGCTTGGGGTTGCCGACGGAGCTGAGGTCGACCTGGTGGAGCTCGGCTGGCGGCACCTGATACGGACTGTTGCCGCCGTTGGCGGCGTGCGGCGCGTTGTACGACTGATAGATGAACCAGGGCTCGTTCGGCCGCGCGCTCTCGGCGTTGTGAATGTAGTCGATCGCGAGATCGGTGAGGGCGGTCGTCGCGTAGGTCGTGGTCGGCACGGCCGGGCCGTTGCTATCGAAGATGTTCCAGCTGAAATAGTCGACCACCGCGCCGCCCAGGATGCCGTGGAAGTTCGGCACTCCGATGTCACGCACGTGTTGGAGGATCTTGGAAGAGTCCGCGAACGTGCCCCCCGCGCGCGGGTCGAAGAGCCCGCCACCCAAATGATATTTGCCGAAGAACACCTGCGAGTAGCTGGGACTCTCGGCCGTGATGCGATCGAAGACGGTGACCGTATCGGTCGGCAGGACGGCGCCCACCGACGTCACGCCGGTGCGATAGCCGTACAATCCGCTCACGATCGTGCCGCGCGTCATCGAGCAGGCCGGGCTCGCCCAAGCGTTGTCGAACACCAAGCCATTGGCGGCCAACGACTCGATGTTCGGAACCGATACCGCCCCGCTGTCGCCGGTGAGGGTGGGGTACAAGCTGGCCGATTCCGCGCCGTAGTCGTCGGTGATGACCAACAAGATGTTCGGGCGCTTCGAGCCCGTGCCGCCGCCTTCGCCGCCGGACCCGCCGCTGCCGTCCGCTGCGGGGTCGACGAAGGTCACCTGAGCGCTGGCGCTGCTGCTGATTTCACCGTCGGAGACCGTCAATTTTACGGTAAAGGTGCCGGGCGTCGCGCTGGTCAGCGTCGCGTTCGCTGCGATGGGGGTATCGATGACGCCACCGCTGGTCGACCAGTAGTAGGTCAAAGGGGAGGGGCCTTCATCCGCGTCCTTGGCCACGCCGGTCAGCGTGATCTTGCTGCCGATCTTGACCTCCAAGGGGGTGACTGTCAGCTCGTCGATCACGGGACCGACGTTGAGCGTGCCGTTCACGGTCACGCTGCCATTGCCAGTGCTGGCCGTGCCCTTGAGGTGGATCGTCACCGGCGTGGTCTTGCCGGCGATCACGCTGAAGGTGGCCGAGCCAGTGAAGCTCGCGCTGCCCTCGGCCGAGCTTGCGCTGAGCGTGATGGTGTAACCGTTGCCGGCGGGAATGCCGCCCACCGTCCCGCTGATGGTGGACGAGCCGCTGCTGTCGATCGAGCCGCTCTTGCTGAAGCCGTTGCCGGTGACGGAGTAGGTGACCGCGTTCAGCGTCACGCCCGGACCGACCTCCAAATTCAAGCCGAGGGTGCCGGCCTGCTCCTCGGCACCGTTGCCGAGCGGCTCACTCGCGCAAGCAATGAACGATGCGCCCACGCCGAGCGCCAAGAAGCAAACCAGAGGAAACTTGCCGAGCGTCGTGCCGAGCCCAGACCTACCGCGCCAATTCTTCATCAAACTGTCCTTTGCTGGCGTCGTCCGGCCTGCCCGCTCGGGCCCACGGGACGACTAAGTACAGTGCGGGTCGGTCATCAGGCGGTTCTTTAGTTTACGAAAGTCCATCATGCAAGACAAATGAGATCGAGGAAAGTAGTCACATGCGGCGTGTTCCAATGTCTGGCGGCAATTGTTCCATCAAACGAGACGCCGCTCCCGCCTCGAACGACAGGAGCGGCGCGGTCCCGAGCTGGCTGGTTACGGGAAGTAACCGGGGCGCGCGTCACGAGCCAGCGCGTCGATTTCCGCTTCCAGATTGGCGCGCACGGCGGCGTGCTTGGCGCTCGTATACAGATCGGTCGTCTCCAGCGGATCGGCGACCAGATCGTACAGCTCGCGCTTGCCGAGAATGGAAACCAGCTTGTAGCGCGTGTCCTTCAGCGCGTAGCGGCGATTGTTGGTGCCGCTGGAGGTCTCCGAGAAGGAGTGCGTGCGTCCGCTCGTGCTCGCCGCGTCACTGAGCAGCGGCTTGATGCTGTAGCTGTTGTTGACGTGGCCAACATCAATGCCCGTCAGCGAGAGGATCGTTGCGTAAAGATCGCTCGTCACCACCAGATCGTCCGCTCGGCCGCGGCGCGTCACGCCAGCACCGGTGACGATCAGCGGAACACGCACGCCGCCCTCGTACGCGCCACCCTTGGAGCCGCGGATCTTCGTGCCCGCGTCCTTGACGGGCGCCGGCGTTCCATTGTCGCCGACGAAGATCACGGTCGTCTTTTCGAGATCGACCTCTTTCAGCAAGCGGCCGAGTTCCGTGTCCAAGCTCTGGATCAGGGCCTTGTACACCGGGATATTGGTGGCGATCGTGCCGGGCGTGGGGTTACCGACCGAGCTGAGATCCACGTGGTGAAGCTCGGCAGGTGGAACCTGGTACGGATTATTGGCGCCGACCGAGTGAGGCGCATTGTAGGCCTGATAGACGAACCACGGTTCGTTGGGCTTACTGGCCTCGTGCTCGTGAATGTAGTCGATCGCGTAGTCCGTGAGGGCCGTGGTCGCGAAGGTCTTGTTTTGAATCGGCGGAGCGGCGCTATCGTACGTCGTCCAATTGAAGTAGTCGCTCACGCCCCCACCCAGGATCCCGCGGAAGACCGGGATGCCGAGATCCGTCACGTGCTGAGTGTTGGTGATGTTCCCGCCGAGATGGTACTTGCCGAAAAAGGCCTGCGAATAGCTGGGGCTCTCGGCGGTGATCCGGTCGAAGACCGTGACCGTATCGATCGGCAGCACGGAACCCACGGACGTCACGCCCGTGCGATAACCGTACAGCCCGCTCACGATCGTGCCGCGCGTCATCGAGCACGCGGGACTGGCCCAAGCGTTGTCGAACACGAGTCCGTTTTGCGCCAGTGATTCCAGGGTCGGAACCGCCACCGCCCCGGTGTCGCCGACCAGCTCGGGATAAAGGCTCGTCGATTCTGAGCCGAGATCATCGGCGATCACCAACAGGATGTTGGGCCGCGTCACCGCACCACCACCGCCCTCGCCGCCGCCGCCACCCGCTTCCGGCTGAACGAAGGTCACTGAGGTGCTGCTGCTGGCCGTGATCTCGCCGTCGGACACGGTCAGCTCGACCGTGAAGGTGCCAGGGGTCGAACTCGTGAGGGTCGCGTTCGGTCCGAGCGGGTCGTCGATCACGCCGCCGGTGGTCGACCAGTAGTAGCTCAGGGCAGATGGCCCCAAATCCGCATCTTTGGCGACGCCGGTCAGGCTGATTTTGCTGCCGACCTTCACTGCCAGAGGCGTCACGGTCAGCTCGTCGATCACCGGACCCACGTTGAGAGTGCCATTCACGCTCACGCTGCCGTTGCCGGTCGTGACGGTGCCCTTGAGGTGGAGAGTGACCGCCGTCGTCTTGCCGGCAATCACATCGAACTTGGCCGAACCAGTGAAGGTGGTGCTGCCTTCGGCCGAGCTGGCGTTGAGCGTGATCGTGAAGCCGTTGCCCGCCGGAATGCCGCCGATCGTCCCACTAATGGTGGACGAGCCGCTGCTGTCGATCGAGCCGCTCTTGCTGAAGCCGTTGCCAGTGATGGCGTAGCTGACCGCGTTCAGCGTCACGCCCGGAGTGACCTCCAAGTTCAATCCCAGGGTGCCCGCCTGTTCCTCACCCCCGTTGCCGAGCGGTTCGCTCGAGCAAGCGATGAACGGTGCGCTGACGCCGAGCGCCAACGAGCAAACGAGAGGAAACCGACCGAGCGTCGTGACGAGCCCAGACCTACCGCGCCAATTCTTCATCCAAACGATCCTTTGCTGGCGTCGTCGGGCTGGCCCACTCGGGCAAAGCCGGACGACTAGTTACAGGCGTCGCTGGTCATGGTTCGGTTCTTTTAGTGTGTGAAATTCCATTATGCAAGACAAAACGCAGTCGCGAGGCAACCCGCTACAATTGCCGAGCTTCCATTGCTCGAAGCGCGCGGCGCTCGTCACAAATCGTCGCCTTTCACTGCCGGGGCGTCGCACTCTCCATCAAAGGAGACTCCCGAAGGAGACCGGGGTTTGCGCTCATGTAATTCGTTTGCTTTACTTTGTTTTACATGGCGGACGAGAGAAACGAACAGGTCAGTCTTCGCATGTCGCAGCCCGAAACCGCGATGCTCAAGGCCCTCGCCGCGCTGGACGGGATCTCCCAGTCCGACGTGCTGAGGATGCTGCTGCGTCGGGAGTGGATGAATCGATATCGCGACAAGGTTCCGCAAAAGGCCAAACGCTGAGCGCGGAAAAGCGTTCGCCGTATCACGCCGTCACTGCAAAGATGTGGCTCAGCTGAGCGACGCCAGTCGCTCGGCTGGCAATCGGTAGACTTTTCCCGGTGCCGACGACCTGACCGGCGTACACTCGGCTTTCAGTCAACTCGGGGAGGCCGGGAATTCGCATGGTCAGTCGCAGCTCTTGGTCGTCGCTCGTGTTGCTGGCTGCCGTCTCCTGTGGCGGCGCGTCGCAGTCCTCTCAGCAAGCCAGCGGCGGGGCGGGTGACAACGCGGGCGGCCTGACCGGCATGGGTGGCGGTAGGGCCGGCAACGGCGGCAGCGGCACCATCATCGGAGGGATCCTGGGAAGCTACGGCGGTTCGAGCGCTGCTGGCTCCGCGCCGATCGCTGGCCGGGCGGGTAACGGAACGCTCGGCGGCGCTGGCGCTGGCACCACCGGCACCACCGGCACCACCGGCACCACCGGCACGCCTGGAGCGTGCCTGACACGAGACATCGACGTCCCCAGCGTGCCCTTGAGCGGCGCGATCAGAATCGGAGACACTTCCCCCGGCGACTTTGGGACGGTAACTCTCAGCAACGGAACGGACGTGGTGAAACTCGGCACGACCGCCACCGCCTCGTATTTGGTGCGCGTGATCCCTGGCACCTACGACCTCATTTACACAGGGAAGGGCAACGGCGCTCATACGCTCAGGACCGGCATCACCGTAGCGAGCTCCGGAAACCCGGTGCTCGACATCGACATCCCGCGCGAAACGATCGTCGCACCAAAGCCGGGCGACGATCCGAGCAATCTGCCGACGGTCACGCTCACTGGCAAGTTGACGATCGACGGTCAGCTGCCCGCCATCACTCAGGGCCTCATCTTGTCCGTGCGCAAGCTCGGTACAAACGCCTGGGTCAACTTCACCAAGACGACGTACAATGGCTACTCGGGCTTGATCGCGCCCGGTAGCTACGACCTCTCCGCCCTCTCACCCTCGGGCGAGCCGCTGCTACCCGGGTGGTCGTACGATCACATCTTGAGCCTGGGGATCGTTGTCCCGAACACCGACCCGACCCAGCTCGACATCGACGTTCGAACCGCCGCCATCAGCGGCACGCTCACGTTCGACGGTGTGGCCGCGCCCGGCGGCTGCAACGTCACCTTGCACAGCGCGAAAGTCGGAGATTTCTTGTTTGCACTGGAATCGACCGGCGCATTCTCAGGCCGCGTACTGCCGGAGACGTACGACGTGGTTTACCGACGCAACTCGAACGCAGCGCCCTGCCCAATGAATAGCCTCAGCACCGTCAAACGCGGGCTAGTGGTGCCACCAGAGGGCCTGACCCTGCCCAACATCGACATCCCCACGGTCGTGGTCTCCGGCAAGTTCACCCTCGGCGGCGCGCCCCTGAGCAGCTCATTGGACGACGGTGCGCTTTCCCTGCGCACGGTGGCCGGCGACACCATCTCGCTCGGCAAACTCTCCGCCGGGACCTTCTCGACTCGCGTGCTCCCCGGCGCTTATGACCTCTACTTCGACGTGACCAACCAAGCGGTCGCAACGCTTGCCCCCCTCAATCGCAACGGCAAGCTCAAGAGCGTCGTGTTCGCGCCCGGCGCGCCGATCACGCTCGACATCGATGTGCCCTCGACCGTGATCACCGGTACGATCAAGATCGGCGGCGCGTTGCTCGACAAAGAATACGACGGCGGCAGGTTGTGGCTGGGCGATCCCAAGGGCCCGTCCGCGCTGCCCCTCGGCTGGACATCGAGCGGCAAGTACTCGGCGAGAGTGCTCGCTGGGTCGTACGACCTCTACTACCAAGGGACCTCGCCCAGCGCGCTCGCGCCGTTCAACGCCAGCGCGAAGCTGGGCTGCTTTCAAGTTCCGTAGTGGCTGGCACAATTGCCTTCCGGTGCAACCGGGCCGGGCCGGGCATTCGGGGCTGTCCTCGGCGCTCGACACGATTCGAACCTGCCGTTGCACTGGCTCGCCGGGCCCACCCGCCTCGGGCCACTAGATATCGAAACGAATCGGGGGTTTGCCATCGGGCAATGCCGAGAGCGTCTTCGCTTCTATGAGAGAAACTATCAGAGAGACTAAGCGAAAAACGGGTCGTAGAGCCATTGCTTCGCCGATTTCAGAGTGTACGTTAGATGACGTACAGTAAGGAAGAGCCATGGCCCGCCCTATTGAACCTACTCCGACGCTTGAAGGCGCGGCGGCCGAGAAGCTGCTGAGCGATTTGGTGGCGGTGTGCACTCCGTCCGAGGCCCGTGCTCGTGTGGATTGGGCCCGCCTGCAGCGCGCGGCGATGATGAACGGCGAGTGGCCGCTGCCGGCGCGCGACAGTGACAAGCCTCGCTGAACTGCCGCGACTCGAATTCGTCCGGTAACGCAGCCCGACACGCTGCACTTGGGCGAGTTTCGCTGCGGCGAAACGGAGGACGATCAAGACTTCAGCGACTTTTTGCGGGACGACGCGCTGAGACATCAGGCGTTACGCACGGTGTCGACGTACCTCAGTTTTCGTGAGGAGCGCTTGGTCGCTACGTGACGTTGCTGGCGGATGCCGTGTTGTTGAGCCAGCCGGAGCGCAAGAAAGTGCGAACCTCCCGGCTCGGGACGCCGAACGAGGGCAAAGCCTAAGCGCTAGTGTTGGGCGATTACGCGCCGGCACGCGCGTCCACGCGTGCCGCAATTGCGTTCTCACTGTAAGTAAGAGGACAAGGCAGCGGCATCGTTTGACATGCCAAGGCATGCCGCGGCGTGGTACCCTGATAGCTATCACCTAGGAGCACCTGACATGGCCGTAAAACTGAGCGTTGAAATCGAACGGGAAAGCGACGGGCGTTGGATCGCCGAAGTCGTCGAGATCCCCGGCGCGCTCGCTTACGGCAAGACTCGCGATGAAGCTGTGCGCGAGGTCAAGGCCATTGCGTTCGCCGTGTTGAGCGACCGTGCCCATCGCGAGAATATCGATACCGTCGAATTTGCCTGCGCTTGAGCGCTTGGCCTTCGTCCAAAGCCCGCAAGGTGCTCGCCGCGCTGAAGCGCATCGGGTGGCGTGAGGACAGGCAGGTCGGTTCGCACGTGGTGCTGGTTCGGCCTGGGTGGCACGAATACGTCTGGGCGTTCCACGAGAGCGACGAAGTCGGTCCGAAGATGTTGGCGCGCATCGCGAAACAGACCGGCTTAACCCCGGGCGACTTGTAGCTCCACATTCAGTGGATGGTCTTAATGACCTTGGCCACGCCGTCCACGAGGTCTGTCACTTCGACCGGAGTGGGGTCGGCGCTTTTCTTGTGGTCGCACTTGTTGCGGATGTCCGCGAGGTGCTGGACGAAGCG
>DATEPG010000247.1:0-17445 GCA_035273265.1 Polyangiaceae bacterium | reverse complement strand
CACGGGTGATCCCGGCCTTGACCCTCCTTCCGGCCTTCGGGCTGAACGCACTTCCCCCGCAAACACGTGCTGCGCTCGGCTTGGCGTTAGCGGTGGGCATCGCACCGAGCCTGCAGCCGGCGCAGCTCTCGGCCCCGTTCGGAGTCGCACTACTGATAGAGGCAACCCGCGGACTGCCGGTCGCGCTGGCTGCCTCGGGCGCACTTTGGGCTGCAGGTATGGCTGGCGGACTCACCGACAACCTGCGCGGCGCGCGCGAAACGCAGGCCCTGCCGATCGTCGACGAAGACAGCTCGCCGCTGGGCGCGCTGCTGCAGCTGTTGGTTGCGCTCGTCTTTCTGGAAGGCGGCGGGGCGGCGCGTGTCGCTGCCGCGCTCTCCGAAAGCCCGGCCGTGTCCCACGGCACGCTCTGGCGAGTTGCGCTCGGCTTGACGCACGCGATCGAACTCGCCCTGGCCGTTGCGGCTCCCGTGGTGGCTGTGTCGATTGTGCTCGAACTCGCCAATGCTTTGATCGCGCGTTCTGCAACGCCGGCCCATGTCGTCGCGCTGCTCGCGCCGCTGCGCTCGATCTTGATTCTGGTCTGCTTTGCGCTGCTGTTCGAACGCATGGCAAGCCTGCTGGCAAGCGTCGCCGCGCTCAGTCCGTGAGCCGCAAACACCGAGACCAGCAACCAGGAGTTACAGCGGAATTCGATACGCGATCGAAATGCCGAGGGAAAACATCGTATTTCTACCGGTCAACGAGGCTTCGTCGAGGAACGGGTCTTTCGCAGCCGTCTTGGGCAGGAACCAATTACCGTAGCGAAACGTGGTGCCGAGAGACCAGTGATCGGCAAGGTAGAAGTTCGCGCCGCCGAGCAACCCGATGGTGGCGCCCTCGGTGCGGATCGTCGAGCCGCGTCTTCCGACCAATGCCAGATCGGAGTTCTTGTCGGTGACCTTGAAGCTGTCATTGACGACGGCCAAGCCGCCGGAGATCCCCCACCAGAGTTCGACGCCCTCGCCGACGTACGGGTAGTGCCGGATTGTCCCCTCGAGGGTCAGGTAGCTGCGACTGTGATCGCGCACGATTTCTTCGGGATCGTGGCGCGGGGCGTCGGTGGTCGGGATCAGCCCGAGCATCGCGCCGGCCCCGAAGGCGAAGCGGCGGCTGTTGCGATAGATCTGCCAGATGTCCAACTCGAAGCTGGAATCGCCGTTCTTGCAGCCCTGCCCCGAACTGCGTTCGGCGCAGACGGATGCACCAGGCAAGGTCAGCCAGCCCACACCAATTTCCGCGATGCCCATGGGGCGCGCGAGAGCGGTGAAGCCACGTGCCAAGCGCGGGTCGGTGTACTCCGGGGCGCGAGCCGCGGCCGGCGGCAGATCATCCGCAAAACAGGGGGCGACCCGCGACAACGTGAGGACGCCCAGGGTGAGGGCCAGCGCGACTGACTTCACGGTGGCCCTGCATCGGGGGTGGGTGCGCTGAACGCGCCGAGGTGGTGCGCGATGCCCAGGGCGGCGGTAATGCCGAGCAGGAAGCAGAGCAGGACGATCAGTGCGGCTGAGGGTGACTGGGGTTGGGAAACGAGAGCGTGCCCGGGCTCGGGCCCCGGCTCGGGCACGTTTTTTGGGGGAGGCTGAACGTTCACGTGGGGGAGGGAGTGGCCGCGGCGGGTGAGGGTGGGATCTAGGCGCGACTCGTTGGCGGCGGCGAGCAGTGCGTGGGCGAACGCTCGTGCATTGGGCGCGCGGGCGTGTGGGGACTTGGATAGGTTTTGTTCGAGCAGTTGGGCGAGCGCGATGGGGATGTTGGGTGCGCGGTCGAGCAGGGGGGGGAGCGCGGCGCTTTGCTGTTTGAGCAGAACTTGGATGGCATTTTCGCCGTCGAACGGAGTGCTGCCGCTGAGGCACTCGTAGCCCAGGGTGGCAAGTGCGTAGACGTCACTGGCTGGACTCGAGGCGCCGCCCGCGGCGCACTCCGGCGCGACGTAGCGCGCGCTGCCGAAGATCGCCCCGGCGCGGGTGGCGATGGCTGGGTACTCGTCCGCGTCGGCGCGAGCGACGCCGAAGTCGAGCACCTTCACGAAGTCTGGGTCGTCACCGCGTCGCACGAGCATCGAGTTTTCCGGCTTCAGGTCTCGATGCACGATACCACGCTCGTGGGCTTCGCCGAGGGCATCGGCGATCTGGAGCAAGACGTGCACCGCGCGCGGGGCGGGCAGGGCGCCCTGCGCCAGAAGCGCCGAGCGCAACGACAAGCCGTCTAGGTATTCCAGCGCTAGAAACGGGATCCGAAGGCCCTCCTGTTCGAACTCGGAGAGCGACAGCACGTTCACCAGATTGGGGTGGCAGAGTGAGCCGGCGATCCGAGCCTCGCGCTGAAAACGGGCGCGCAAGCCGGCGTTCGCGGCCAAATCGCGGTGCATGATCTTGATCGCCACGTTGCGCTCGACGCCGAGCTGATGCGCGCGGTAAACGCGGCCGACCGCGCCCGCGCCGATCAGCGCGTCGATGCGAAACTCGCCGCGTAACGTTTGACCGAGGTAAGGGTCGGGTCCGTTTCCGCTGTCGATGCTGCGCTGAGGCAGGGCATTGCCGTCACGCGGGCAGAAAATCACGCCCTCGGCGTAGCTTTCTCCACAGCTCGAGCAGCGGCGCTGGGGCTCGCCCATTGCCCGCGAGCCTAGCATGGCGGTGGCCGCGGCCGATGCAGCAGCGCGAAAACGCAGGGCTAGTTGGCCGCCGTGCGGCACGTTTTGCCACGCTTGGCTGCTGCGGGGGGCGATCCTGATCTTTTCTGGTCAAGACCGCGCTAGTCGAGACTAGGCTCCGCCCGCTATGAGTGACGAGTCGCCTCCCGAGACAGCGCCCGAACCGGCCTCCGTGCCGGCCGTGGTGGAGGAGCGCGCCGCGGCGAACGTTTACAACGTCAAGCTGCCGACCTTCGAAGGTCCGCTCGACCTGCTGCTTCATCTGATCGAGGAGCATGAGCTCAACGTGATGGACATCCCCATCGCGTTCGTGGCGAAGAAGTACGTCGAATACATCACTTTGATGGAGGAGTTGAACATCGATGTGGCGAGCGAATACCTCGTCATGGCGGCGACCCTCACGCACATCAAGTCGAAGATGCTCCTGCCCGTCGTCCCGACCGACCAGGAGGACGAAGCGGAGGCTGAGCTCGATCCGCGCGCGGAACTCGTGCGACGCTTGCTCGAGTATCAGAAGTACAAGCACGCCGCCGAACAGCTTTCTAGCAACCCGGTCTTGGGTCGCGACGTGTTCTTGCGGGGCGTGCCAGCGCCCAATGTCGAGGGCGTCGCGCCGCTGGCGGGCCTCAGCCTGTTCAAGTTGCTGGACGCCTTCCAGGGCGTGCTCTCGCGTGCCAAAAACGTCGTCGAGCATCAAATCGACTTCGAGCGCTTTTCCATCACGGACCGCATCAACGAGTTGTCGGAACTGCTGAAAACCAGCGGAAAAGTGCTGTTCGAACAGCTGTTCGAGGGCGCGCGCGGGCGCGCCGACCTGATTGTCACCTTCCTCGCGATCTTGGAGATGACCAGGCTGCGACTGACGCGCGTCGAGCAAGAGGGGCCACTGATGCCCATTTTCATCGAGCTGGCGGTGAGCGACGACGGTGAGCCAGCATCGCTCGACGATCTGGACCGCGCCTACGAGCGTTCGGCGCACGACGCCGAATTGGTTGAAGCCGCTGGCCGTCGCCCCGAACCCGCAGACGACTCCGCCGAAGGCGACGACCCCTCGAGCGACGATGGCGATGACGAGTCGGACGATGACGACGATGACGAGTCGGACGACGATGACGATGACGATGATGACGACGACGATGATGACGACGACGACGACGACGACGACGACGACGACGAGTCGGACGACGAAGATGCAGACGAGACGCCCGACACGGAGCGGGAGTGATGGCAGCTAGGAAACGCAAGATCGTGCAGCCAAAACAGGCTGCTGAAGTCCAAGCGGAGCCCGAACTCGGCGCCGACGGCGGAGCTGACACTGGCGTGCCGGCAGAAGCTGACCCCGTTGCGGCAGAAATGCCCATGGGCGCGGACGGATCCGGGGTCGAGGCCGCGGTCGTCCAAATCGAGCCTGAAGTCGTCCAGGTTGAGACTGAAGTCGTCCAAGTTGAGGCCGAACTCGAGGCCGAAGCCGCCCCGGACTCTGAGTCGGAACGGATGACGCTGCCGCCCCGTTCCCGGGTGAAGGGCGTGCCAGAGACCGACGATTCGGAAAGCGAGCCCGGATTCGATGAGGAATTGTTGGGCGAAGGGCCCTCGGAGGTGGACGAGAGCCGTGTAGACGACACTGGCGCGTACCTCAAGGGGCTGCTCGAAGCGCTCTTGTTCGTGTCCGATCGACCGCTCGAGATCAAGGATTTGGCGCGCGCAGCCAAGATCGACAAGAAGCGGGTCGAGGAGTTGGTAGAGGAGATCCGCAGCGATTATCAGAATCGCGGTGTGCGCTTGGACGAGGTCGGTGATGGCTTCGCGTTTCGCAGCAATCCGGCGTACTCGGAATACGTGCGAGGCTACTTGTCGCTCAGGCCGGTTCGGCTTTCGCGGGCGCAGCTCGAGACGCTGTCGATTGTGGCCTACCGCCAACCGATCACCCGACCCGAGGTTGACGATATTCGCGGTGTCGACGCGGGGCCGGTCCTGAAGGGGCTCTTGGAGCGCGATCT
Source organism: Polyangiaceae bacterium (assembly GCA_035273265.1). Classification (GTDB taxonomy): domain Bacteria; phylum Myxococcota_A; class Polyangia; order Polyangiales; family Polyangiaceae; genus PMG-095. Next base: position 12,747 of record DATEPG010000247.1, on the reverse strand, counting down.
GGTGCGCATCATCGGCAAGAAGGACGAGCCTGGCCGGCCGATGTTGTATGGCACGACGCAAACATTTTTGCAGGTTTTCAGCCTGAAATCGCTGCGCGACCTGCCGACCTTGCGCGAGTTCACCGAGCTCAATGACGAATCTCGCAAGACCTTCGCAGACGAGCTGGGTGAAGAAGCGCCCGAGGGACCGATTAGCTTCGAAGACGCCATGGCCGCCGACGCGGGTTTGGACGCGCCCGCGGCCGTCGAGTCCGAGGGCGACCCTGAAGCGGAGCCCTCAGAAAACTCAGAGCACGCTGCGCTCGAGTCGGAAGGCGCAGAAGCCGCTGAATCGGAGAGCGACGAGTCGGACGACGCTGAATCGGAGAGCGAGTCGGACGACGCTGAATCGGAGAGCGAGTCGGACGACGCTGAGGAGTCGGACGATGATGACGATGATGACGATGATGACGATGATGACGATGATGATGACGACGACGACGACGACGAGTCGGATGACGACGAGTCGGATGACGACGATGACGACGATGACGACGACGAGTCGGATGACGACGACGGGTCAGACGACGAGAAGCCAGTCGAGGACAAGTAGCCGGGGCGGCTGTCAGCTCTCTACTTGGGCGCGGTCGGGTCGGGGTACGTTTCGGCGAGCTTGCTGACCTGATCGAACAATGCTGGGTGCTCGGCTAGCTTTCGGATGAGCTCCCAGAGCTTCGGATCTGCCAGCCGAGCCATGCCGGTTTTCGCTGCAGCGCCCTTGCCCTTGGCTGCGCGCTGAATCGCCGTCGGACCTTTCTTGCGCAGGCCTTCGAGCTCATCGACATAGCGCTTGGTCGGAAAGAGTTCTCCGGCTTCCCAGGCGGCGAATTCTTTGGGCTCGATGCCGAGCGTCAGTGCGAGCTCCTTGGCAGTGCAAGAGAGCTCCTTCCGGAGTTGCTTGAGTTCTTCGGGCGACACACCACGAGTTTAGCATTTGAGAACCTCGGGCTCGGCTTTTCGGACGAAACCGGGGCTGGACTGCGACCGATGCAGGTGGGTGCGAAAGCTGCGCCTGCTCTCAGTCGTTCTTTTTCCGTGTGCTGCGTGCGGAACCCCGGCGTCCGATCCGCCATTTCTTGGTGACGCATCGCTTGCGGTGCGTTTCGAACCGAGCGCCGCGCCCGATCAGGTTTCGAACGTGGTGCATATTCGTCTGGCAAGCTCGACGTTGAGCTCGGGCTCGCTGGCGCTGTTCGAGGGCACACTCTCCAGCTACTACCTGAGCAAATTCAAGCATGGAGAAGTGCCGAGCACGATCGCCAGCCGGCAGCTGCCGTTAGTCAGCTGGCGATCCGGGGCCGAGCTGGTCTTGGCTCCGCTTCGGCCCTTGGCGCTCGGTCGGTACTCGGTCGTTTCGATGGCGGGACTCGTCGCTGAATTCCAAGTGGGCTCCGTCCGGCCCGTGCTCGATCGCTTTTGGCCGCCCGCGCTGGCCCTGGGTGCTCCGCGCTTTGCTCTTTATTGTCGGCGGAGTTCCGACACCACGGCGCTGCCGAGTTCAGGCGCCCTCGTGTTCGAACCCGGACAATCGACCGTGGAGCTCGCGCCGGGCGTCGACGAGCTGGGTCTGTTCGCGGAGCGCTGCAGCCACTTCGAGTCAGAGCTCTCGCTCGCGCCGGGCGAGATCTGGGTGCCCCCTCCGGCGGTGGGTGAATGGGCCCTCGCGCCAGCCCTCTTTTCGTCCGTGGACGAGGTGGAAGCTGTGGCGTCACTCCGCTGCCAGTCGGCTGAGCTGGCGTTTGGGCCGGGTTGCGCCAGCGTGGCTGACGACCGCGTGACTGTGCGAACACCGCGTGCGGCGCTGCTCTGGGTCGTGCACACCGCACGGGGTGCCTTGGTCGAAGTCAGCTCCGAGGGTTCTCCGCTGACGATCGACGGCCTGCTGCCCGACGCGCAGGAACACCTCTGGGGCAGCACACGCGATCTCGCCGGCACAGCACGCCCCTTCGAGGTGGATTTGCAGACCGCGGCCGCCCGCGAGCGTCCCGTTCTCAGCGAGGCATTGGCTGACGCGCTCGGTCCAGAGCCCCAATCGGAGTGGGTGGAGCTGCTCAACGACGGCACCCTGCCCGTCGATCTCGCGCGCTACTCGCTACAAGATGGCGGAGGGCGTATCCAGCTGCCGCACGCGACCCTCGCCCCGCACGAGTACGCGCTGCTCGTGCGCGACGACTTCGTGCAAAACCCGAGCGACGAACCGCCCGCAGCTGGGGCGCGCTTGATTCGGCTGACTGCGCTCGGAAAGTCGGGCCTGTCCAACGCGGGTGAACGCCTGTCACTCGTGGACAGCGCGGGCGTGGAGCGATCGGTGTTGCCTGCGCTGGCGGGCAAGCCCGGTCAGAGCTTGGCCCGACGTTTGCCGAGCTCTGAAGACGACGACCCCAAGTCCTTCAGTTTCGGAGCTCCGACCCCAGGCTTCGCCAACGATGCGTCACCGGGCGCGCCTTGAGTCGTGCAAGCGATCTTGATAGGAACAAGCGATGGCTCTGAGGCTCCTCGGTTTGGTGTGTGGGCTCGCCCTGACTTGTGCGTGCGGCAAGACCGAGCCGCCGAGTAATCCAGACGCGGGCGCCGCGCCGCCGCGCCCAGCCGCTGCGGCGGTACCGAAAGATGTCGAGCCGCCGCGCGCACCCGACCCCAGCTTTCAATTGCCTGCGGCCGAACGCATCGTTGCCATCGGCGATCTGCACGGGGACGTGAGCGCACTGCGAGCAGCGCTGCGGCTGGGCGGCGCGATCGACGCGGCGGGGCGATGGATCGGCAAAAACCTGGTGCTGGTGCAGACCGGGGATCAACTCGACCGAGGCGACGACGAACCGCAAATCCTCGATCTATTCAGCCGCTTGCGCAGCGAGGCCAAGGCTGCCGGCGGCGCCGTGCACGTGTTGAACGGTAACCATGAAGTGATGAACGTGCAGGCCGATTTTCGGTACGTAACACCGGACGGCTTTCACGATTTCTCCGGCGGGCATCCAGATGCATTGCACGCGCAGTTGGCCGCGAGCGCAGCGCCGGAGCAGCGCGGGCGAACCGCGGCATTCTTGCCTGGTGGAGAGGTCGCTCGGCGCCTCGCCGTGCAGCCGGTCGTACTTCAAATCGGGGCCAACGTGTTCGTGCACGGCGGCGTGCTCGAACAGCACGTGCGCTACGGTTTGGGCCGCATCAATCAAGAGACGAGCGCTTGGATGGCTGGCCCACCCCAGCAACCGACGCCGTCCAGCCTGACCGATCAGCGCGCACCGATCTGGGTGCGCGACTATTCGGACGGCACGCCCGCCGCCGAACATTGCGCAGAACTGACGCGTGTCCTCCGCGCTTTGTCGGCCCAACGCCTGGTCGTGGGGCACACGGTTCAAGCACGAGGTATCAACAGCGCCTGCGACGGCAGAGTCTGGCGCATCGACGTCGGCCTATCCCGCTATTACGGAGGAAAACCGAGCGTGCTCGAAATCCGCGGCGACCGAGTTCAGGTCCTTTCGGACACTGCCGCCGCCGCGACTCCCTAATTCGTGTACTCGCGTGCAGACGCTCGCGGCACTAGCTCCCGGAGATTGTCATCCGCGCCGTCCGAAAAGTAGGTGACGCAATCGAGGTAATCAGGCGCAAATCGTTGGCGATGCCGTCGATGCCCTTGAGCATGGCATCGAGCGTCGAGGAAATCGTGATTTCGCTGACTGGGAAGGCAAATTTCCCGTCTTCAATCCAGAACCCGGCGGCGCCGCGCGAAAAGTCCGAGGTGAGTGCGTTGAAGCCGAAGCCCATCATCTCCGTCACGTACAGCCCGCTCGGGGTGCTGGCGATCAGCTCCTCGCGGCTGAGCGAGCCCGGTTGCATGAAAAGGTTGCTCGTGGACGCCGAGACGCTACCGCCTCCGCGCGCGGCCGAACCCGTCGAGGCGCGTTGCAGCTTGCGTGCGCTGTACGAGTCGAGCAGAAAGGTCTTCAGCACGCCCGCATCGACCACCACGTTCTTGCGTGAGGGCAAGCCTTCGCCGTCGAAGGGACGCGAGCCGGGCGCGCGGGGGATCAGCGGATCGTCGATCAGGGTGACACCGGGGCTTGCGACCTCCGTGCCCTCGCGCGCCGTCAAATAGCTCGATTTTCGCCAAACCGAACCGCCCAAGGCGCAACCGATGAACGCGCCGATGATCGAGCGCGATACATCCGCGTCGAAGATCACCGTGGTCTCTTGGGTCGGCACCTTGCGCGGGTTGAGCTTGGCCAGGGTACGGCGCGCCGCTTCTTGGCCGACGAACCGTGGATCCTCGAGTTCAGATTGGTGACGGGTGGCGGACCAATAGTGCCCGCGCCGCTTCTTTCCGCCTTCGTCTTCGACCACTGGCGCGACGGTGAGCGAGGCGTAGGAGCCTCGCAACGCAGCCTGAAAGCCGCTGGAGAGCACGATCGCGCTGGTCGAATTGCTGCGCGAGAAGGTGGCACCCTCACTGAGCTTGATGCGCGGATCGAAATCGAACGCAGCCTGTTCGGCGATCGTCGCTTGCTCGATGGCGCGCTCGGCATCGATCTTGAACAAACCCTGATCGAAGAGATCCAGCTCCGGAAACGGCGGTTGTGCCAGCAGACTCGCATCGGCGGGACCCGCGAACGGATCGGGCTCGCTGAGCTCCGCCAGCATCAGCGCGTCAGCCACGCAGCGCTCGATGCCGCGCGCGCTGAGATCACTGGTCGACGTCAAAGCCACGCGATTTTCCCGGATGACGCGCAGCGAAATGCTGTGGTGCCCCGCTTCTTCGACCAGCTCGGGCTTGCCCAGGCGCACGCGGGTGCTGAGGTCCGACCCGCCGCGTGCGCTGGCCTCGGCCACGTCCGCGCCCGCTCGGCGCGCGCGCTCGACGACTTCGGCGGCCAACTTGAGAAGCTCTCGAGACTCATCCTGTTCCATTGCGCGCTTTCCTCGTAGTGACTGGCTGGGACCGTGAAACCGGGCTCAGCTTTTGCGACTCATCCGTTGCAGTGCTCGTAGCGTCCAGGCTGTGGCTGCCGCGAGCACTCCCAGCATCCAAATCAGAGCGTAGCCCAGTGGGCCCCCGGCGACTCCGCGTGTGCCGAAATCCCCATGAAATTGGGCATAGTTGGCGTGCACGCTGAGGCGCGAGAAGGTGGCCAGCAAAAACGTGGTGGCGAGCAGCGCCGGCACGGCCGCCTTTCGCAGCACGCGGCCGAGCCGATGCGCGCGCGCATCCGCGGCGGCGGCCAAGAACCCAGCCGGCACGGAAGCGGCCGCGAGCAGCACGACCGCGATTGGCACCACCGCTGGCAAGCGCTCGCTATCCACGAAATAGGCGAACGACCAATCTGGCTCGAAGGCCACGAAGTAGCCAGCAACGGGGGCGAATACGAGCAACGCATAGGCCATGGTGACGAGCAGGGCTCGGCCACCCAAACCCGAGGTCGATCGCCCCAAATCACCCACGGCCGCCCAGGCGCAGGCGACGCCCAGGGCGAAGCCGAGCAGAGGGGTCAACGGCGCAGGCACCCGGGAACCTTCCCACGTTTTGTGGCCGGCACCGCCTGAAATTTGCTGAAATGCCGGGTCGCGAGCCGCGGTCCGGTCTCCTCTTGCGCGCGCCGTGCGCGCGTTCCGCCGCGGAAAAATGCCAAGAAGCGGTCGACGCTCGCGGTACCCTGGACTAGAGCACTGCTCAATGGACGCAGCGCGTTTGCGGGAGCTCCTGGAAGCCGTCAAAGGCGGCTCGTTGGAGATCGATTCGGCGCTCAGCGCACTGGCCACGCTACCGTTTTCGGACCTCGGCTACGCGCGCATCGACCACCATCGGGCCCTGCGTCAGGGCATCGCCGAGGTCGTGCTGGGTGAGGGCAAGACGCCCGAGCAGGTGATCGGCATCGCGTCGCGCATCATCGAGGCCGGCGACAACGTATTCGTGACGCGGCTCGTGGGCCGAGCGGCCGAGCAGGTCTTGGAAGCGTTGCCAGTGCTCAGCTATTCCACGTTGGCCCGCACGGCCAAATTGATTCAACGACCTATCCCCGAGCGCTCGGGCAAGCCCGTGGCGATCGTGACCGCCGGCACCAGCGACATCCCGGTGGCGGAGGAGGCGTACGAAACCCTGCGCATGTTCGGCATACCCGCGGAACGCTTTTTCGACGTTGGTGTGGCCGGGATTCATCGGTTGATGAGTCACGTGGACGCGCTCAGCGGCGTGCCGGCGGCGATCGTCGTTGCTGGCATGGAGGGCGCGTTGCCTAGCGTCGTCGGTGGCCTGATTGGCGCGCCGATCGTGGCGGTGCCGACGTCCGTTGGTTACGGCACCGCTCTCGGCGGCTTCACCGCGCTCTTCGCCATGCTCACTAGCTGTGCGTCGGGCATCACCGTGGTGAATATCGACAACGGCTTCGGAGCCGCCATGGCGGTGGGGCGGATGATCGCCACCCAGCAAAAGCAGTTGACGTCGGCATGAGTGGCCCGAGATTTTTCGTCGGGGGGCATGGGCACTCTCACGGGCACTCGCACTCGCACTCGCACTCGCACTCGCACTCGCACTCGCACTCGCAGGAGGAGGGAGAGGAGAGCGGGCACGGGCACGGGCACGGGCACGGGGGAGAGGGAGAGGGAGAGCCGGAGGGGCACCGGGAGGCGTTGGAGCGAGGAGCGGGGGTCGGGAAGACTTTGTTTTTGGATGCGTTTAGTGGGGTGGCGGGGGACATGACGATTGCGGCGTTGGTGGACTTGGGGGTGCCCTTTGCTGTCGTGCAAGAGAGCGTGGCGTTGCTTGGGCTTTCGGGGTTTGCGCTCGAGTTGAATCGCGCGCGTGGTGGTGTGATTGGTGGGACCCAGTTCGACGTCGTGGTGGCTGATGCTCAGCCCGATCGTCGCTATCGCGCGATTGACGATTGGCTCGGCGCTTCGAGCCTTTCAGCCGGCGTGAAGACCCGCGCGCGGCGCATCTTTTTGCGCTTGGCCGAGGCCGAAGCGGAGGTCCATCGCAGCACGCTCGATTCAGTCGCTTTTCACGAAGTTGGCGCGGTCGATGCGATCGTCGACATCGTGGGCGCGGCCGCCTGTTTCGATTTTTTGGGCGCCGCCGTGGTGTCGTCGCCGTTGCCGATGGGCCGTGGCAGTGTGGTCTGCCAGCATGGGGTGTTGCCTCTGCCGGCGCCTGCAACCGTGGCTTGCCTCAGGGGTGTGCCGACGGTGGATGCCGGCATCGAGGCGGAATTGGTCACGCCCACGGGAGCGGCGATCGTTGCTTCCATGGCGAGTGAATACAAAGCCTGGCCAAACTTTGCGCCCGAGCGCATCGGTTGGGGCTTTGGCACTCGGATCCTGCCCGATCGGTTGAATGCGTTGCGCGTCATCCTGGGCAGCGCACGTGCCCAGACCGAATCCGAACACGAACCTGCGGCGACGCACGTGGTGCTCGAAGCAAACATCGATGACATGACCGGCGAGCTGGCAGCCCACGCCCTGCAAGGGCTATTGGCGAGCGGCGCGCTGGACGCTTGGGCCACGCCGATCGTCATGAAAAAGGGCCGCCCAGCCCTGACTCTGTCCTTGATCTGCGAGCGCGGCGCGGAGCAGCGCTTGGCGGAAGCATTGCTTCGCGCGACGAACTCGATCGGTGTCCGTCATACGCCCGTGTCGCGCACCGAACGCCCGCGTCGCGTCGTCGAAGTGAGCACGGAATTTGGCATGATTGCCGTGAAAGTGAGCGAAGGACCGTATGGCCCTGCGCGCATCAAGCCAGAGTTCGACGCTTGTGCCGCTGCGGCGGAGGCCGCAGGAGTGCCGGTCGGCAGCGTCATCGCCGCCGCACTCGCGGCGTATGGACGCTGAACGGGTCAGTCTGGGCGCTGCAGGCTGAAGCCGGCGGCTTCCCAGCTGAGCACGCCGCCTTCGAGGAAGGCGACGGGGACCCCTTGCTCGGCGAGCTTGGCTGCCAGCTCTTTGGTCTGATCCCCCGAGCGACAATAGATGACCGGAGTGGCAGCGAGCATGTGCAGCTCGGCCAGCCGCGTTTCGAGTTCGGCAGCAGGCATGCTCACCGCGCCGGGCAGATGCGCGCGAGCGAACACCGGCGCCTCGCGCGTATCGACCGCGACGACGCGTCCGGCTTTCAGCAACTGCGCGAGCTCCTCCGCCTTGAGTGCACCTTCGGCACGCGGCAAAAACGGATCGAGCATGTCCCGCAGCTCGCGCCGCTGCAGCGCGCCGACCTTGCCTCCTACGGGCCGACCTTGGTGGAAGACCACGAACGTGGGCACTGATTGCACGCCGATCTGGCGCGCGATCATCGGTGAGCGATCGATGTCGACGGTGACGATCTTCGCTTTGCCTTTGAGCTCTTCAGCGAGCGCCATCAGCTCCGGCAGCATGGTCTTGCACGGACCGCACCACTCCGCGCCGAACTCGACCAGCACGGGTTCTTCGCTGAGTAACACCTCTTGCTCGAAGTTTCGTTCGGTGACCGTGGGGAGGGGCATGGGCAATTTCTCGGGAGGATCGGAGAGGTCCTTATGGCGCCCGTCCCTCCCGGGGTCAAGCGCAGCTATGCTGCGCTCGGCGGACGAAACAGTGCGTGTAATGCCACAGTGAGCAAAGCCACCGAGCCCGCGGCGAGCAATGCCGGTAGCGGGCTCGGCTGGGGCGCGCCGAGCAAGAGCCCCCACGTGGATAGCGCGTTCGGCGGGCGCAGCCCGGCTTGCGTTAGAGCGGCATCCAGCGCGGTGAGCCAAGCCACGCTGAACGACGCGCTGACGAACAGCGGTCCTAGCGCGGCCGACATGCGCCGGCGCAGGAATGCGATCAGCGGCGTGCGGCCCAGACCATGGGGGACCGATTCAGGGTCTTCGGCCTCGAGTCGCACGATCTCGCAGCGCAACAGCCAGGCCTGTTCCAAGCCGCGAAGGACACCGAGCGCCACCACGAAGCGTGAGGTACTGCTCGTGCCGGCCCAAAGGACCGCGGCCACGAAGACGGTCGGCAGCGAACCCACTAGATCGCAAAAAAAGCGCAGGGCCCAGTCGAACACGCGCGGTCCGCTGGCCGCCAAGGCGCCCAGCGGCAGCGCGACTAGGAATGCCACTGCCATGATCGACAACCCGGCCAACACGGCAAACACCAGTCCGCGCGAGTAGGCTTGCAGCTCGGGCGAGACCGGCGCGAGCACGCTTGCCAGCACGACCAGCAGCGCAGCGACGGCTGCCGCCAGGGCCAGACGCCGTTTGGCGGAGAGCGGCTCGTTCACCTTTGGCTCGCGATTGCGCTCGAGACGGCGCGGGGCCGGATCAGATCCGCGGCGTGTCTGAGTAGCAATGATGCCGACGCGAGCGCCAGGGAGGCGGCCATCCAAGCATTCACGTCTCCGGAGGCCAGCGAGAGCGCGGCAGTTCGCCCCAGCCCGGGTAGCTGGAAGATCAGCTCGACCAGCACGATGGCGCTGAGCACGAACGGCGGATAGGTCGCTCCGAGCGGGGCCGAAACCGAGAATGCAGCCGCGATCGGCGAAACGGTCTGACTCATCGTCGAGCGCGCGAGGTGCCGCGAGACCCAGGCGGCAGTCGTGAGGGTGACCAAGCCGATCGCGCTTCCGAGCCCGGCGCTCGGTCCTGCGAACAAACGCACGAAGGTCGCGCACGGAATCGCAGCCAAAGCGGTGCCGGCGATGGCCGAGGCCACCCGCGTCGCGAAGGGCAGGCCCCGCCGGTCGAAGCGAGTCCAGACCACGCCTAGCGGGAAGCCTACCCCCAGGCCGACGAACAACAAGAAAGAGGTCGTAGCTAGGCCATGTAGAACGAGATCCAACGCTCGCTCGCCGGCTTGCGTCCGCCCCAAACCGCCGCCCAGCACCGCAGCGAGCCATTTCCCGTACTGAGTCTCGACGAACGTGGCTGCCAGGCGCCGCGGGCCGTCGAGCGCCGAGTACTCGCTGCCATGGACCTGCCAGAAGTCGCGCCAGGTATCGACGACCCGGCGCGCGTCGGCGACGCTCGCGTCCGGCGGACAAGCCACGGGTAACTCGGTGACGTGCGCCAACACCGAATTCAGGCGCCGGACGCGGGCGACGTCGTCCAGCGTGTCCACCCGACCCAGGGCCTCGACCAGCTCTGGCAGGGCGAACGTATCGACGTGGATCAGATCCTCCCGGCGCAGAGCGATCGAGCGCTCTGCTAGACGATTGGTCAGGTGTCGAATGCTCGCGGAGCGAAAATCGATCGCTCGGTCTTGCCAAAATCGCGTCCAAAACAGCAAGGCTTGCGGGCCGTCAACCAGCTCTTCCGGTTTGGCGACCTCCATGCGGACCGCCACCGGGGTCAACGCAAGCGCGACCCGCTCACGGCTGCGCGGGTCCAGAGAGTCGAGCGCTGGCAAGACGTAGGGCAGGGCCGCCCCACCCAGGCGCGCGAGCAAAATTTGCGCAGCTACGGCGTCCTGCCCGCCGCGAGCGATTGTCCGCAGGGCATTCGTCGACAACTCCCGGACCCCGACGGGGCGCGGGTTGAAAAATACCGGCAACGCCGCAAATGGCAACGCATGCCGGTTGCCTGGGCGGCCGGAGTAGCTCGCCGACGCCCAGAACATGCCGACCGACACCGCGATCAAGGTGAGGGCGATCCCGAAAAGTCGTCGGATCGCGGCCCGCACGCTCAAAGGCCTAACGCACGAGCAGGTAGCCGAGCATCGCGACGAAGAGCATCGCGCCCAGCACCATGATCCCGACCACTGACGGAGGCAGCCCGCTGGTTGGAATCGAGACCGGCTCGTTGTCCATGCTGAATGAGGGAGGAGCACCCGAAACTCGCGATCCCGGTGGTACGGACGACAAGCCCGTGATCGGGTTCACGGCACCGACCATCGTGTGGCCGACGCGCAGTCGCCGCGATTCGCGGGTGGCTTCGTCGCTCGCGGACGCTTCACCCTCGTGCGGGTGCTGGGTCACCGCCGGTGCGCGCACGGTGGTTTCTACCGGCGCCTCTGGCAGAGGGTACTTTTGATAAGAGATCAACGCGTCGGGGGCAGGTGCATTCAGTCCGGGGCCATCGAACTCGGCGACGATCACGGTGATGTTGTCGTGACCGCCCGCGCGGTTGGCGCGATCGGTGAGCTCCTTGCAGGCCTCCAGAGAATCACGAGTCGAAAGCAATACTTCGCGCATTTCGTCGCCGCGAACCATGCCCGACAGGCCGTCGGAACAGACCAACAAGCGGTCGCCTCGACACAGGTCGACATAGGTGAGATCGACCTGCACGGTCTCGGCGGTGCCCAGCGCTTGGAGGATGATGTTGTTGTGCTCGAAGGTCTCGGCTTCTTCTTCGGTGAGCTGACCGGCTTCGATCAATTGGTTGACCAACGACTGGTCCCGGCTCACCTGAGTGAAGCGGTCCCCGCGCAGCACGTAGGCACGGCTGTCACCGACTTGAGCCACGAACAAGCGGGCGTCCATCAGCGCCGCAATCGTGGCGGTGGTGCCCATGCCGCGTCGCGTGCGATCCGCTCGCGCTTCATTGAAAATACGAATCCCGGCTTCCTCGACGGCATGGACGAGCCGCCGCGCGAGATCGTCGTGATGTGCCGGCGGGTCGCCCTGCAGCAGCTTTTCGTAGATGATATCGACGGCCAGTTGGCTTGCGACCTCACCCGCGGCGGCGCCGCCCATGCCGTCACAGACGCCGAGCAGCATGCCGCGCTCGCCGATCGGCGGCTCACGGTCGCTTTCCATCAGGCTGCGTGTTTTGCGGGTCAGATCGGCAACCAGGAAATTATCCTCGTTGTGTTCCCGGATCTGTCCCACATCGGTACGGCCGAAGACGCGTACCTTCAGTCCCGACCCCGCTGCGTTTTCTGTCATCGCCCGTCCGCCCGCCCGACGTCGAGCCGAAACAGATGTTGTCCGATACGTACGTGGTCGCCCGGAGTGAGCTCGCGCTCGGATCGGATTGCCAAATAAGTTCCGTTGGAGGAACCCAAGTCCCGAAGACTGAACGTCCCGATGTTGGGGTCCCGCGTGATGGCTGCGTGCCGCCGGCTCATGAAGGGATCATTGGTGAAAACGATGTCTCCCTGTTCGCGGCCCACGACCGCCTCGTCGCGCGTGGGATAGTAGACGTCTCGCGTCACCCCTTCCACCGTGCGCTGGCAAAGGCGCATGTGGCGTGCCGCCGACGGGGAGCCGAAGATCTGCGTGCCGCGCTCCACTGCTGGGCTTAGCCCTTTCTCCGCGTCGCTCACAACCTCGAACCTTAACACTTCCAACCCGATCAGGACCAAGTCCCCGTGCTGCAGGCGCTCGGCCGCTCGGAGCCGAACATATACTCCGTTGACCGATTCCAGGTCCCGAACAAAAAACCGGCCGTTTCGCCGGGTTAGTCGGGCATGGCGGGCACCGACATAGGGGTCATTGGCCAGTAAAATGCTGCCCTCTTCACGGCCAATGTCGGTCTGATCGTCGACGATCGGGTACTGCCGGCCGGGCTTTCCGTCTTGGCCAATGACTACCAGGCGAGCGTCGAGCTTCGCTTCTGGCGGCTGCGGAGCAGACCCCTGGCCGGGGGCTGGCCCGTAGGCCGAGTCGCGCGATCCTTCCGGCCCGGTGACCAGTCGCGCGCCGCAGAATTGGCAGAACGACATCTGCGTGGAGTTGGGGCCACGACAGCGCGGACACATCAACGTATTGGCGGCTGGCGTCGGAGCAGGTGCTGCTGGCGCCGGAGCAGGCGCGGGCGCTGCTGC
>DATEPG010000246.1:0-2744 GCA_035273265.1 Polyangiaceae bacterium | reverse complement strand
CTCCTGAAATGAGGCGAAGCAGAAGGCCCCGTTCTCGCTGAGACCGTAGTTAGCGACTGCGAGAGCATCCCCCTCATCGAAGGTTTCGATGGGTGCGCCAGCGGCCTTGAAAGCTGCGTAAACAGCGGCCTTTGCCTCGCGCCGAGGCACCTTCCCCAGTAAGAGTTTGCGGACCGCGCTGGCGGGAACGCTTCGAATCTCGAGACCAGCCCGGACCAGCTCGAGCCTTACGACGCCCGACACCTCGGCAATGGTGTGCGCTTGGTCAGCCCGGCCGAACGCATACCCCTCAATCCACACGTCCGAAACGTTGTGCTGACGCGCGAAGGCCACGAGCCGTGTCGCGATTGTCTCGCATCGTCGCGCGCGGGCCGTGTCTGACGCATCGCGCGGCAGGCTCTCGCCGACCGTGAGTCGAGCAGTGCGCGCCCAGACGCCGTCCCAGTCCAAAGGGCAGCAAAAGGCCGCGGAAGCAGTGGGGCTGAGGTCCAGGCCCATGATTGCGGTGGCGCTCATTGCGCTTCCCCGCAGGCGTCATGCCCTGCGCGCCGCTGCTCGGAGTTGTAGAGAATCCGCGCGCCAACCGGGAAAACCTTGCCGCACACGGCGCACGAGCCCGGAAACCTTGATTCCATGGGTCGCCCTCTGAAACCGGTCGCCGCGACTTTTGCCTCGTGTGCGCGCGCTCCAGGCACAATGCTGAGGAAGATTTTGCCTTCGACCGCATGCATGTCTCGGAGGAGATCCATGCCCGCCTCCGCATCGTTCATTGAGACGGCGATAGCGCAGCGGTTCCAGAAGCCGGCTGTGCTGACAAGCACGTCCTCAGGCAGCGGAATCGCCATGGGGCCTCTCCATGCTTCGCTCGATTTCGATAACCAGCCTGCGTACGCTTTCCAGCGTCGTCGTGGCTGCAGCCAAGTCACCCACTCGTAGCCAAGCCTCGGCATCGTTCAAGCCGAGGTCAAAGCGTTGACGAAACTCTCCGTGCACGGAAGGCACGTCAACGACGCACCAACGCATTTGCGCGATCGCAGTGAGTGCGGCAGGCGTATCCGCCGCCGTCGTCGCGCCCATTGCTTCGAGACATAGCTTGCGGAGAACGAGCGTCGTGGCTGCTGATTCATCCGGCAACCTGACGCGGATCATTTGCTCACCTCCGTGGGAGCGCCCGGCTGCGGAAACCCAAGATCGATGGCCGCTCGGCAGACTCGAGCTAGGACGCTCGGCTTCCTGCCACCAGGATCGCGATAGACTCGGAGGACCTGCCGTTCGGGCATGAACGCGCGCGCGGCAATCTGGCGGCGCTGTTGCGGTGTTGGAAACGCGGGGGCCATCACGGCGCTTAGAGTGCGTCGTTGGGCACCCGGCGCACCTTCGGGGTAACTCAGGAGCCGCCGTTACTCCTTAGCGCCCCTGGTCGCGCGCTTGTCGCGAAACTTGAGCAAGTTTGCAGCGCCGTCTTTGCTCATTCCAAACGCACGAAAGCCCGCCTTTAGAAGCGTTTCTGGGTCGCGAGCACGACTCCGTTCCCAACGGGCGAAAGCTTTGCGCGTGGCCGCCATGGCGACAGCTTGCGGGTGGTCGCTACGCAACGAAGGGTTATTCGGAAACCAGCTTTCGATCACTCGGAGGTCCGGCAGCAAATCTGTGAAGTCCGTAGACGGGCTTGAGACCCGCATGAACATCCAGGTGGCGAACCCGTCCGCGTCTAGCCCGTTGCTGAGACGGTACTCCAAGGTGTTGAGCGCGACCTCCACCGTCAATGCGCGCCCCTGCGCATCCCCTTTTTCGTGCACAACGTCGCCGAGGGGGTGGATCCAGCCGCTTGGCTCGAATGCGCTTAGGTCCGCCATTTCCGCGCCTGTTCTCTCCAAGTGTCTCTGCTGAGTGCGCCGAAGTGCATGCTTTGCCTGTTTTTCAAGGTTTGCTAGCGTCTCATTATCCGCAGTAGCAAACGCATCGAACGCCGCTTTCACGATCCGTCGGACGGCGAGAGCATGCGCACGCTGCTCCTTCAGGTGTCGTGGGATACTCGCGTAGTAAGACCCCCAATAACTCTGTGCCAGGGCCAGCGGCCGCAGGTATTCCCACGCAGCTTCCGCGGAATCGTCTTCGCTACGTTGCCGAGTTTGGACTTTGCTCGGGTGCTTGCGGAGCGTGCGTCCTGCAGTAGTCTTCTTCTTGGTCGCCATCTTCGACCCATCGCCCCGGACGTGTTCAGCGTCGCGGGGCGCCTCTATGTCTGCGATGTAGGTTTACCGCGGAATAGGCCTTTTGTCGCTGCCCGCTCGCTGCGCTGGCGTTCGCCACTGGTTTGGATACCTTCAAAGGTTGGGCAGCGGGTGCCCGCCATCCGGGAAAGCCGAATGATGCTCAAGCTAGCTCTGATAGCCACGGTCGCGCTGGCCTCGTGCGTTCCAACAAACCAAGCGATAGTCGAGGATGCTCACGCGCGCTCGTCCCAAGCTGAGTCTGAAGCGCGCGCCGAGCTGAGGCGCATCAAGAGCGCTTGGCAAGCAGAGAGCGATGCCATTCTTGCCAAATGGGATACCCAGCTCATCTTTCCGCTCTGCGACGAAAAGGTGCCCAAGGGAAGCGATTGCGGGATGATCGCCAGCACGTACTCCGACCCGAGGTTTCAGCGAGAGTTCGCGGAACAGCGGCGCTGTGCCGACTTGCCGGCTGATGCTCCGCCGGACTTCTGCGCGGGGCTGTTCAACCTGGCCTTCGAGGCAGCTTTG
>DATEPG010000245.1:0-6705 GCA_035273265.1 Polyangiaceae bacterium | reverse complement strand
GCTGTCTCTAGCCGGTTGCGTTTAACGCGCTATCCCGACGGAAAAGTCACGAATCAGCACCCGGGTCTGGAGCAAGGCGCTCACCGCTATCGCTCCGCGAGGACGTTGCGTTTTGCCCGTGCTGTGGGCACCCGCGCTAGCCGCGCACGAAGAAATTTTCCGATCCGGAGGACCCTGCAGCGCGTACGTCCTACATGCATCTTCAATCGAATGGGACACGATCGAAGTTCGGGCTGGCCTCTGCTGGGAGCGGCCTTCTCGTGGTTGTCGCGTGCGGTGGTGGCGCCGACGAGGCCGAAGATAGTCGTCGCAGCGCGGCGCTCACCAGAACGACCTGCGTGACGAATTCCGCCGGAGGAGTGGACTGCCCGTCGCCGATGAACACTGGGGGAGTGAACACCTCCGGGGGCACGGGCGCGGTCTCGACCGGGGGCACGGGCGCCGTTTCGACCGGGGGCACCGGCGCTATTTCGGGCGCTGGATATGTGTCTTCCGGCGGCTCGAGTGCGTCTGGCGGCTCGACTGTATCCGGCGGAACCAGTAGCGAAGGCGGCGGTGATCCCGGCGGTGGCTTCGCTGGCTCTGTGGGTTTGGGGGGCGGCTCGGGCGAGGAGGACCCCAAGCCAGTCGAGACCAAGGCCATCAACGCAATCGTCCAATGTCTGAAAGACAAGCAAGCCAAGCAGAAAGCACCCTTGTCCGTGGCGGATGGCATCGACTGCTTTCCCAAGGAATGCAGCTACGAGCTGGTGATGAGCGTGAAGAGTTTGCACAACTCTTGTTACACAGCGAAGGGCTGCGAGCTGCCGCGTGTGCTCGTGCATTGCGGCGAAGGAGCCGGATCGAGCATCGGATCCTTCAACCTGTGTCCCACGCGTAGTAGCCGAGTGAAAGGCTTTACGCATCACTTCGAAATTGCGGAGCAGGTGGCCACGACCGAGGAAAAGGCCCGCATCTTTGCCTTCTCCCAAGCGCTGTTCCCGTGGCAGGAGCAGGAGGTTTTGATCACGGACGCCAAGAAAGCCACGTGTTTCGGTGGGACTTGCCACTCCTTTGCGGACAAGCCGACCATCGCCAACAAGGGCACGCCGTTCACGGATCACGTGCCGCAGTTTTTTCCCGAGACACAGAAGGATCTCGAGGCGGTGTGCAAATGCATGACCGATGAAGCGTTCACCGAAATCAAGTTCAGCAAGGACACCAAGGAAGGCGACGGCGTGGCCGTTGAAAAAGACGACGTCGCCCTTGCTCGCCAGATGTGCGGCTTGTTCAAGGACCGCTTCAAACAGCTGCCACCGCGAGTGGCAAAGGAGAACCAAGCCGAAGTCGATCTCGAACTCGACTCGATTCGGGAGTTCCTGAGCCGAATTCGCGTCGATTCGGCGCGTTGAACACTCTGCGGGAGTCCTGTGCCGCCGACACGAACACGAGCACTCTGGCTGAGGCTACTTCTTTCTGCTCGATTCAATCGAGCTGGCCCGCCCACGAACCAGGTTCGGCTAGCATTTGCGGATCATTGAGCGGCGCTTCTCGTTCGCTGAAGCGCCAGCTCTTGTCGGCGTAGAAAAAGCGTCGCTCGACCCAGGCTATCTTCTCCGGATCTTCTTCCTGGCTCAGGATGTCGTAGGTGCCGATCTTGGCATTGCGCTTCAGCGTCCAACGCGCGGCGAACGAAGCGGTGGTCTCGATCTGGCGTGGCGCTCCAGCCGGACCGAGCGCGCGCAGGAGCTGAATTTTTCCGTCAGCGAGCTCGAAGAAGCGGATGTGCCACCCGCAAAACCGTCCTGCGACGCAGGCCACGTGCTCGGTCGCAAGAAAGGTATCGGTGGCACTGCCGAGGCTGCGAGCGGCAACATCCACGGCGGGATAGAGCGCTAGTTCGTCGAGCAGGCTGCCGTCGGCACTCTGCAGCCGAACCGATGACTTGGCGATGGGCTCTTCGCTGAGCTGCAAATAGCCGCGAGCGTCGCGCAGGGCGGAAGCCGGCAATCGCGAATCTACCAGTACGCTCAGTTCGCCTCGCAGGCCATGGCGCTTCTCGGTCAGCGGTAGTCGCTGAACGACGCGCGGCTTGGTCGAGATGCAGGAGCTATTTCCGCCCCAATCGCCCGACGAGACAAAGCAGCGTCCTTCCGTGCGACAACGGGTCGAACTCGCGCAGTCCCCGTGCGTCTCGCTGCCGCAGCGGGTTTCGCCGCGATCATTCGAGAGACGACACCTGCCGTCCCGCTGGCAGCCCACGCTCTGCAGGCAATGGCTGAGCTGGGTCGGCCGGCAAACGGATTCAATGAGTTGGCACGCGCCGGACTCGCGACAGCCGTCCGACGCGGCGCATTCGTCGATTGCCGCGACGCGGGGGCCGACACTGAAGCTGGATGAGGGTGAGGGCGAGCGCAAAGTTGGTTTGGTCGGTGGCTCCGGGTGCGAACAGGCCGCGGTGAAGACCCACGCCAGCGCGGAAAATCGGACTTCGATCGAGAGCATGGGTTATTCACTGATCGCTGGTCGGTCTGTGAAGCTTCACGGTTGCATCCGGGCGGGCAGGGCCGTTGCGACACTTGAACCGGCGACACGGAGACTGCCAGCGGGCTCAGCGGCGGGTGCGTGGCGGTGAGCGCTTCGCAAGCTCGGCCTCGAGCTCGCGAACCCGTGCCTCGGCTATTCTGCGAGCTTCCGCTTCCGCTCGGCGGGCGTCCGCTTCCGTTCGGCGGGCTTCTGCTTCCGCTCGGCGGGCGTCCGCTTCCGCTTTGCGTGCTTCGCTGCGCGTCAGAGCGGGCTGCCTGGGTTCTTCGCCGGTAGCGATGCGGAGAGCGAGCTCGAAACCGTCGGCCGGTGCGACAAGCCAATCCATGTCCAGAATCAGCGATGGAGCGTGGGAACCCTGAACTTCTCGCTCGACGAGTGCGCCATCCACGCGGTTCCAGATCCGGAGCTGGCCGCCGCTCGCGGCCTCCGGATCGAAGCGCACGAGCTCGGCGACGCCCAGCTGTCGATAACGTTGCAGCTTGGTACTCCAAACCTCGCGACTACGGTCGTCATCACTGATGATTTCGACCGCGATTTCTGGAGACCCGCGCTCCCAGGTCTTCCACGAGCGGATCGGAGCAGCACGGGGCGCGAGGCGAACGTAAACGTCTGGCGCTAGGCACTGCCTAGGATTGTCGGCGTCGAAATAGACGAACTGATCCGAGCCGACGGTAATTGCAGGCCCCAGATGGTCGGATAGGAGCTGGTAGAGAATGGTCCGAAGCTCGAAGTGGAGCTGCGTCTCAGGCACGTCCGCAGACTCCGGAAAGAGTACTGGCACGTGCGGCTCGAGGTAGCGAGGTCGTTCGCTGAGGTTCGAATCTAGGGCGCGCTGGACCATGGTCGGCATTATACACGGCCCACTACTCCGAGTCCGCGCTCGGGCCCGCGTTCAGGCGGAAGGGACTGGACGCCTTTGATCAGGCTCGGCAATAGTGGAGGAGCGATCGGTTGCAGTCGGCTCATGCGCTCCCATCGGCCACTGCTTCCGCCGGTTGCGCGACCTTGGCCGAAAATCACGCCAGCGCTTCTCGGCCCTCGGCCAGCACTTGGAGTCGTCGATGGTTTTGGCGACCTAGTTCTGCTTCGCGGCAATCGCCTCCCGGTTGAGCGGGCGTCCTTGGCGAACCGAAGCGAGCAGCTCGTTGATGGCGGCCACGAGCACGTCGGGTCGGTCCAGTTGAATGTGGTGCCCCGCGTTCTCGACGACCAAATACGCGCTATTGCCGGATAGCCGAGCTAAATCGTCCTGCATGGATCGCCACGACTGCTCGAGCTGTTTTTCGCCCTCTGGCCTGATACCCGAGGGAGGGGGAAGGGATTTGCCGCGAGCGAGGACCACCAGTGGAAGGTTTCCGAGTGAAGGACTGACCGTCGCCAGCTGTTCGAGACCGTCACGAAAGGTATCGAAGTCGATCCCCTCAGGCATACGCGCGAGTCCTTGTTTGAACTCGGATAGGGTTGCTTCAGGTAGAAGAGCCCAAAATCGAGCGGGCTGGTGTTCGCTGACGGAGTCCACCATCACCATCCCGGCCACCGCGCGCGGGCTCTTGGCGGCGAGGTATCTGATATTGGCGCCGCCGATTGAATGACCAACGAGCACGTACGGCTCGGGGATTTTGGCCGCGCGTAGTAACTCGTGAAGTTCCTCAGCCATGAGCCGGTTCGAGTGTGGCCGCGGAGCGGGACGGCTGCTGGCGCCCATACCCGCACGGTCGTAGGCGCAGACCTGGCTGCTGCGCGCGATATCGGGAAGGACCGAAGACCAGATCGCGGAATCGTTTCCGAGGCCCGAGTCGAGCACGACCGGTGGACGCCCTTCACCGCGGCACACGATATGAAGCGATAGACCGCGGACTGGAAGCCTGGCATCGATCGGAGCCTTGCTGCAGCCGAGCGCGAAGCCGAGGACGACAACGAATCCGAGTGGGTTCCAGGATCTGCGGGGCATGCGGTTCTTCCTGCGCGCTGACAACCGGCGAGTGAGATTGGCCATGCGAGATTTACTTTTGGATAGCGGGCGCGGTTCGCGCAGCTCGTTCGCGTAGCCCGCTGGGCGCTGGGGTGATTCCAGCTGCTGGAGTTAGCTGGAGGTTGACGCGTCAGGCTTTGCATCGCTACGCGCTGCCGCGATGAGCGCGGCCTTGTCTCGCACGAGGTTCGCCGATCGCCCGCTCTCGAGCAGCGTCTTGAGGTCGCAGAGAACGACGCTGAATCCCTCCGTGGCGTCAACGATCTCAGCAATGCCTTGGTCGCTGCTGAAGCCCGTCGCTGCCACCGATACACGCGCGCCTTCGTTGCCATGCGGTTGAAATGTGAGGGCGACCTGGAGGCCGTCAGACCATCCGAAAGCGATGCGTCGCTGATCGTGAAACTCCGTGACCGTGACCGTCTCGGTCGCTCCCGGGACCATGAACGTCCATTTCACCTGGGCACCCTCCGCTAGAGGGCCGCTCGTTGCCTCCAACCAAAATTGAGTGATTTTATCGGGGTTGGTGAATGCTTCGAATGCTTCCGCAACGGAGCAGCGGATCAGCATCGTGGCTGTGGCAACACGATTCGACATGGGTCCTCCTCTGGCAAGGGCGATCGTGGCGCAACTCTACTCACCGGTTCGCAGACATCAACCTGCGGCGACAGTAGCGGATTTGCCACGTGTGCGTCGGAGCGACGCTCGTTGCTGTCTGGACTGTGGCGTCTATGACATTGCAGAGGTCACCGATGGCGGGTGCAAGTTCGTTCACTTCGCAGCGGGAAAGGAACTGCGACGGAACCTGGGGGTGCGATGCAGGAGCGCGGGCGCCCCCTTCTCCTGACCGGCGAAGCTCGTCCGTTGCAAACTACGGCGTCGGATTGAGGAACACCTGGACGCCATCGTGTGACGTATGCGGTGCTCGAAGTTTCGGCGGTTCCGCCAGCGCGCCCGGTCAGGGGACGATCAGACAGCCCAGATGGGCCATCACCTTCGTCCGCAGCGCCTGGCGGAGCAGGGAGCCATCGTAGGCGAACTTATTTGTATTCGAACACGCCCTTCAAATCCTCGGTTTGGGAGATGGGAGTGCCGTCTTTGATCGAGGTCGCACGAAATTGGTAGACCATGCCGGACTTCAGAGCCGGCCCTGCGTAGCTGACCGTGACGGGCTTACTGCCCTTTGGGCCGACGATGCCTTCCTGTTCCCAGACGCGAGCACCCAGCGCATCGAACACCACGAGCGAGTAGCTGTCCTCGGATGAGTCATCGGCCCAGCTGAAGGTCGGAGTGCCGCTGACGACCTCGCTGCCTTCTGCCCCGGGCGAATTGACTGCCAGCGCCTCGGTCACCTTGAAACCTTCGCTGACCGCGATGCTCTGGCCGCTGACTTGAACGTGAACGATCTCCGTTCCGCCAATGCTCGTGTCCGGATCGCGCACGAGCGAGTCGTTCTCGAACGCGGCCAGCACCACATAGCGGCCGTCGGGTACGTTGGGAATCGAGAAAGCGCCGGAGACCAGGGACGCGCGCAGCCCTGGGGGAGCCTCGCCGCGAGCCGTATCTTCACGGAAGGTATCCTCGAGCACCAAGATGACGCTGGTCGTCGAGCCGCCAGGGGCATTGACGATCTGGACTGACCCGCTGATGACCGCAGTCGCCTCCGAGACTCGTTCTAGATCGACGTGGGGGGTGATCTGGCCTGAGCTCACCTTGGCGCTCTCGCCTTGCAAGTTGACCCCCGGGGCGTAGCCGAAAACTTCTACGTCACCCGCGGGCACGTTGAAAATCGTGTACGACCCATCACGGTCTGCGAGCCCCGTCGCGCCTCCAGCCAAGACCAAGGTGCCTGCCGGATGCTCGCTCTTCACCAGCCCGCTGATGGTCCCGAGCCCCGCTGCGTTGATCGGGATCAGTTGAATCCTGGTGGTGGCATTCTCGACGCTCGGTGTGCTGCCCGAGGCGCTTCCGAGGTCGACCGGTAAGGCGATGCGTGCCCCGCTGGGAAAGGTCTGGAAGCCCGCGCCATCGGCGCGCAGCGTGACTCCGTTGTCACCGTCGGCGATCGTTCCGTCGGCGTTACGCATGGCGGGCACCACTAGCGCGTAGGCGCCGCCCGCGTCGGTGACGGCGACGGACGAGATGGAGACTCCGTTGGCGTCGCGTGCGAGGACGTGTGCCCCGGAAATGGCGGTCGCGTCCAACGCATC
>DATEPG010000244.1:0-21590 GCA_035273265.1 Polyangiaceae bacterium | reverse complement strand
TCGGCGGGGGGGCACCGGGCGCGGCGCTCGCGGGAGGGGGAGCAGCGAAACCAGGCTCCACGTAGTACTCGGGGGGCGGGGACGCACCGGGCGCGGCGGGAGCGGCGGGAGCAGCGGGAGCGGGAGCGGGAGCGGGAGCGGGAGCGGGAGCGGGAGCGGGAGCGGGAGCGGGAGCGGGAGCGGGAGCGGGAGCCTTGGTTGGGGCGGGGTCCGCTGCGTGGGCGTGTCCGGAGATCAGAAGCAGACCGATGAGCGCATGGCTGGCGCGATGCATTTGCCTACGATAGCACGCACTTTGCCCCACAGATTGACCCCCAACCGAACGCCATGCTAAGCGACCGCCGCTCTCGTTCTACAAGAGCATTTGTGCAGCAAGACTGGAAAGGTGTCGGCCGGTACGGAACTGTCGGCCTCGAGTTCGCGGCCAGCGTTCTGCTGGGCCTTTGGCTCGGGCAGTGGGCAGACAAGAAGTACGGAACGCACGGCATCTTCACCCTGGTCGGGTTGGCATACGGGTTCGCTGCTGGAGCCCGCTTCGTCTGGCGAGCGCTCAAGAGCGCGAACCGCGAGGCTGAAGCTCAAGAAGAAGCAGATCGAGAAGCGCGGAAGAAGTTTCATGAACACGGCGACGGAAAGCACTGAACCAAACGGAATCGCTAGCGCGATTTGGTCGGTGGCGATCGTTGGCGCCCTGCTCACGCTCGCTGCCCCCACGCTGCTCGGCAACGGCAGTCGCTCGAGCGTAGCGCTCGGCGTGCTGCTCGCGATGGGGAACCTGTGGGCCATCTCGCGCACCGTGCGCGGCTTCTTGCATCCCGCAGGTGCGCGCTCACCGTGGATCTCGCTGGCGATGCTCAAGTTCGCGGTGATGTTTTTGGGAGTCTTGTTTTTGGTTCGCGGCGGCTACGCGCAACTATTGCCTCTGGTCATCGGCTACGCCGCGATGCCCGTGGGGATCGTCATCGCGCAGCTCAAATCAGCGGCCGCGCCGTCCGGAAAAGGTTAGGAAATGCCCGAGCATACGACTTGGTTTACGCTCCTTCTCGCGTACATGCACGAGACCCTCGACAAGAACGCACACGCGTTCGGCGAGTCGATCATCCGAAGCGACGCGCCCAGCTGGCGCAGCTTCGAGCCGATCGCGGTCTCGCTGTTCATCGTGCTCTTGGTGCTCGGCGTCTCGCTTCGTGTCAAATCGCAGCTGGCCGACGCCGACGCTGCCGTCGTACCGGAAGAGCGGCTCACGCTGCGCACCTTCATCGAGGCCTTCCTCAGCTATTTTTATGACCTCGCCAAGAGCGTCATGGATGCCGAGCGCGCCAAAAAGTACTTCCCGCTGATCGGTGCTTCCGCCATGTTCGTGTTCTTCGCGAACATCATGGCGCTGATCCCCGGCTTCCCGGTGGCGACCAGCAGCTTGAGCATCACGCTCGGTTGCGCAATCGTGGTGTTCGTTTGCTTCAACGCGTACGGCATTGCGACGAACGGCTTCGGCTACGTCGCCCATCTGGCCGGCCCGGCCTGGTATCTGGCCTGGCTGGTATTTCCGATCGAAGTCATCTCGCTCTTCGTGCGACCCATCACGCTGGCCGTTCGCTTGATGCTGAACATGGCCGTCGACCACCTCATTCTCGGGATCTTCCTGAGCTTGGTGGCGGTGCTGGTGCCGGTCCCAATCATGCTCCTCGGCGTTCTGATCGTCTTGATTCAGACCCTGGTCTTCACCTTGCTCACTTGCATCTACATTGGGCTGGCGACCGAACACGAGGCGCACTAAAGCGAGCCGAGACGGCGATACGTACTTTCTGCGAGGGCGCTCGCCCTCGCTGCTGGGAAAACTAAGGAGTCGATGATTATGTCCAAGAAGAATGTGGCGCTGGCCACCGTAGCGATGACCACCCTGATCTCTTCCAGTGCTTTCGCGCAGGAGGCCGGCGGCGGCGTCGGCGGCGGTGCACAAGCGGCGGCCGCGATCGGCGCTGGTATCGCGATCGGTCTCGCGGTGCTCGGTGGTACGCTCGGTCAGGGTCGCGCTGCTGCGGCCGCTCTCGAAGGCATCAGCCGCAACCCGGGCGCTGCCCCGCGCATCCAGACGCCGATGATTCTCGGTCTGGCGCTGATGGAGTCGCTGGTGCTCTTCGCATTCGCGATCGCCTTCTTGCTCCAGTCCAAGATCGTCTGAAGCCGGCGCGCGACACAGCGCGCTCGAGCGCGGGCCGAGCTTTCTGGCACTACGCGGTCCCGCGTTGCCTGTGCTCGGTCCGCGATTTCCCTGGCTGATGCTTCGTGCGCCACCGGCGTTCGCCACGCGTGTGCGCGGTACTCAACGCACGCGAATCAGCGTCCCCGGCTCGTAGCTCGTCGGCAAGGCGGCAGTCCATCCGGGCGGTAGCTTGGGGCTGGTCCAGCCGAACAGGCGTTCCGCATCCAGCGGAGTGAGGTTGACGCAGCCATGGCTGTGTTTGCTGCCAAACGCGCGATGCCAGAACGTGCCGTGCAGGCCGTAGCCGCGATCGAAGTACATCACCCAAGGCACCGCCTGGATCGCGTAATTTTCAGAGGCGGACTCGTCGTCCAAGTTGTCCATGTTGCTGCCCCGCAGCTTCACCCACAGCCGATGCGTGCCGCGCGGCGTGGCCAGGATTGAGCCGTTACCGCCGCGCCCGGTGGAGACGAGCGTCGCGAACACGGGGCGCTCACCGACGTAAGCCGTCAGCACCTGGCTGGCGATGTCGACGTCGATCCAGCGCTCGCCCGGGCGCAGCTCGCTCGGTAGCGTGGCATGCGTGGGCGCGCGCGCATCGCGATCGCTGAGCCATGCGTCGTCGGCATAGCGAAACCAACGGTGTCCAGCCAGCTCGCGTTGCTCGAGCACATTCAGTGTCTGAAACCGGCTCAGCTCGAGCTTCGGGTTCTTGGGTCTGTCGGGAGCACGTGAAGCGAACGCGGTCGGGCTGGTCACCCAGGCCACGGCCAGCGTGCCGGAAAGCTCACGGCCACGAAAGGCGATCGGCGTGACCGGATTGAGATCGCGCATGGGCAGCCACAGATCTTCGGTAGTGAGTCCGAACGGGTTGCCTGCGGCGTTTTTCTCGACGCGAATCACAGCCACGCCGAAGCCTTTCAAGAGTTGCGCGTCGGGTACGCCGTCCTCGGCCGTTTGCACCGCGCGGTAACCGAAGGAGCCGTCGGGGCCCACGAAGTGATAACGATAGGGCAGGCCGTCGTGGCTCCTGGGTAGGCTGCCCGCGCCGTCTACGTCCGGCGCGGCTGGCGAGAGTTCCGCGCCGTCTTGGCACAACCAGGCGAGAGCTCCCACGAGTAGGAAGCGCGTGCTGCAGCCCGGGCCGTGCTTGCTGGCGAATACCGGTAAGCGTGCCCCGCGGGCGGCCGCGCCGCGTCGTGGCTCGCTGCTACTCGGTCCCTGATAGATGGGCTCGTCGCTGCGCGTTACCTCCGCGCTGCGCGCCCAGTCTGGGATCGGCATCTCGCCGGGCAAACGCCAAGCTTGCCGCTCGGCCGCGAGCGGCCGAGCAAAACAAGAGAGCGCGAGCGCCCCGCACACCGCGAGTGCGCAGGGGCGCTCTGCGCGAGTCACTGAAACGAGAAGCGCAGCTCGTGGTCGCACACTTTGAACGTGTCGCCGTCGCTGATCACTTTGCGTTGCACGCGTTGCCCGTTGTACTCGACGCCGTTCGTAGAGCCCATGTCCACGATGTAGTATTGCCCGGTCAAGAACTCGATCATCGCGTGTTGCCTGGACACGTTTGGATCCTTGATCGTCAGATCACTGGTCTGCTTGCCGCGACCGATGATGAAGCGATCCTTGGTCACCTGGAACACTTCACCCTGATAGGTGATGCTGAGGGCGCCGGAGGGCGGGCTCGGTACCGAGCTCGCCGGCATCGGCGGTGGGGGCGGAACGGGCTTGGCACCACCGGGCGGCGGCGGAATGCTGCGCGACGGAGCCAACGGAGGCGGCGCCTTGCGCTGCACGGTTGCATTGAGCGGCGGCGGGGGCGGCACCGGGTTTGCTCCGGTGCGCTTGGGCGGACGAACGCCCGCGGGTGGAGGCGGCGGGGCCGGAGGCGGTGCGCCTCGGCTACCACCGACTGGCGGCGGAAGCGGCGGTGCGACGCTACTGACCGGCGGCGGTGGGGGAACCACCAGCGGTGGCGGTGGCGGTGGGGTAGGAGCTCCCGGCCTCGATGAAGGCGGCGAAGGTGCAGTGACCAAAGGCGGCGGGATCGACTGTCCCCCGGCGCCCGCGCCCGTTGCACCGTAGCCGCGCTGCCGCGCGTACTGCTTCATCGAGTCATTGATCAGATAGTCGACCGAGCACTCCAGCTCGCGCGCCATCTGTTCGAACTTCTGCCAGAGCGCCTCGCGGCACTGAAAAGACCGCGTTGTCTTCTTGTTGGGATCCGAAGTCATACGATGAATCCTGCGTCAGCGTGGTTCGCAGCGAGAGCGAGTGGCTCGAGCGGGTAAGGGTTCGCTTCGGGCATCACTCGTCAAGCGGCATAGCACGCTACTTCGCTGCCCCTTTCGCTCGTTTTTGCATCGCGGGCTTCACGCAAAATTCCACGAATTCACCAACGGTTTTGATTTCCTTGGTTTCATCGGCACCGTTCGCGCCCAAAATCGTGCACTTCCACTCACATTCCTTGGCGTCAGGCTTGCACTTGGGCGTGGCGGTGTTGTCCTTTTCGAACGCTTCCACCTTGGCCAGGTCGGCCGGGGTGCCCGACGAATAGTAATAACTCAGCGCGGTGAGGCGAGCGGGGACCGAGTTCCCGGTCGCCGAGTACTTCGCGGCCAGTGCGGCGGGGGGCGGGGTGCCCTTGATGTCCGCCAAGAGTCCGCCGTAGCTGAGCGGCTCGGTGATGGCCAGACCCTCGGCCTGACCCAGCTTGGTCATGAATTCTGGAATCTGGCTGGAATCGCTCATCTTGAGCACCAGGCTGGCCGCCACCCAGCGCACCTTCCAGTTGTCGTTCTTGAACAGCTCGAACAGCTTCTCGACCACCATCGCGCGTGGGAACTCGCCAACGCGTTGCAGGCTCAGGTCACGAAGGCTGTCGGGTGTGCTTGGGTCGCCCGCGATTGCCAGCGCCACCTGTGCTTGCGCCGCGTTGTTGCGGTCGAGGTTGCCTTGCAGCGCGGCCATCGCCGCCGCGCGCCGTTTCTCGATGGCGTTCTTGTCCTGCACGAAGGCGAGCAAGTATTCGACGACGGGCTTGCCGCCCATCTTCTTCATCGAGCCGAAGACGCGCAGGAGCTCCTCTTCTTGATACTGCGCAAGCTGCGCCTTCAATTGATCCGGGGTCGGGGTGAGCTTCGATTGCTTGTTGGCGGCTTCGACGGCGGGGCGCTTTTGGGCGACCCAGGCGTCCGAGTTCACGCTTTTGGCGACGTCGACCAGGCGTTGGCTCGCGCGCAGCTTGGTCTCGGGATCGCCCAGTTCGGCGGTCAGATCCGCCATGCGATCGAGCTTGGCCGCGCCTGGCAGTATCAGATCCGGCAGGCCACGTACGCCCTCGGCTTTCAACTCCCGCAGTACCTGCTCGACTCCATAAAGCTGCGACGAATCGTCGAGACGCTCGGCCAAATTCGTCGAACACCATTGTGCGAGTGAGGCGCGCACGCTCTTCTTCAACGCGTCGTCGGGAATGAGCGCGCCGTTGTCGTGGGTCAAGATCGCGAACGCCGCGTCCTTGTACGGAACTGACAGGTCCGGCTTTGCGGGCTGGCCCGCGACTTGAACCGGTGCGGGCTTGGCCATCTCTGCTTGCAGCTTCGGTACGAGTTTGCTGATCAGCGCGGTGCGCGGTGCCGGTGCCATTTGTGCAAGCGCATCGATCAAGCCCTGTTGCTCGTCGGTGCCTTGAATGCCGATCCGACGCCCGCCGCGCGGCTTCATGCTGACGAGCGTCTCCGCCGCTTCGATTCGTAAGTCCATCGGATACTTGTCGTGGGTCAACACAGCCACCAGCTTGCGCGGACCCTGCGCGGTGTTCGACCAGCGGTGCACGTCGTCTTCGCTAGTCCGGCAGCCCTGACCAAGCGTGAGTACCGCTGCCACTGTCATCGCCGCGACGAATCGGCCTGCCGTCGCCCCCTCAAGCGTCATCTGTCGCTGCGTGCTGCCTGCCATGTTTTTCCTTTTGGTCGTCTTGCCGGAAACTTGCGAAAAACCAGGGGCATTGCGAGGTTGCGGGAGCTCATCCGCTCCGACGACGATCGACGGCTCTAGCGGAGCTGCCGCGCTCTTACCCAAATCACCCGAGACCGAAGACAGCGATAGTAGTGCCCGAATGCGCCTCGACTCAAGCGGGCGGCTCAAGCCCGGCACGGGGACGAGGTAGGCCGTTGGAAGCTTGCCGGTTGCTTGCGTTCCAGGGTAGCCTAATGTAGGTATAGGTATACAAATGGGCGCCAAACTGTTCAGTACTCGCGCGGCTGCGGGCCCGGGCCTGGAGGCGTCTTCCTCGTCGGGCATGAACCCGAGCGCGGGCGACGGACTCAGACCTCGTTCACGCTTTTTCGGCCGGCTGTTCGAGACGGCGGCGCTGCTCTTGTTCACCGGCGCGGCGTTCCTGTTCCTGGCGCTCGCAACTGCTCGGGTCGATCCTTTGGACCCAGCGATCCATGGTTCGAACTGGGTCGGCCCGGTGGGCGGAAACGTGGCCGCGATGCTGATTCAGGGCTTCGGTCTGGTTGCCTGGCTGCTGCCGCTGGAGATTGCCTTGTGCGGTGCTCCGTTGTTCCGCGGGCAGCGTCCGCACGCGCTCGGGCTGCGGGTGGCGGGCGATCTGGTGGTCGCGATCGTGCTCTCGGCGTTGGTTCAGGTGGCTTTGCCGGAAGCGGTGGTGTTCGGCAATGCACCCGCCGCGGGCAACGTCGGGCTGCTGTTCGGCGAGCTGATGCGCGAGGCGTTCTCCACGTTGGGCTCGTTCTTGGTCGCGCTCACCATCGTGGGGCTGATCTTGATTGGACGGGCGAGCTTTTCGTTCATTGCGGGCTGTCAGCGAGCTCTCGAGCTGCTCAGGTTATTGGCGTTCCGCCTCGAGGCGCTGCTCAAGCGCACGACCAGCGCTTGGAGCGAGGCGCGCAGGTTGCGCGGAGAGCGCGAACGCGCGGCGCGCGCTTCCGCGCAGCCGCGCATCGAATCCAGCGCCGACGACGCGCAGATTCTGCTCTCACTCGGCGACGACGACACCGACTGGCTACCGATGGTGAAGACCGGTAGCCCGCCGCTCGCCATCTCCGAGGGGCTGCGTCAGGGCCGCTCGGTCGCGCTGGACGCCGCAGGCCAGCCGCTGATCGCGAAATTCAGTCTCGATTTGGGCGAAGACGACGCCCCACCGCAGCTGCTCAGCGTGCCTTCTGCGGCGTCGGCCAGCGCTGACGAGGATGCGGAAGACGGCGCGCTCGCAGCTTCACCCTCCGCGCCGCCGCCTGCTTCGGCTGCTTCGGCTGCCGTGGCGTCCGTCGTGACCGCCAAGCCGGTTCCAGCAACTGCGACGCCGGTCAGCGCGACTACCGCGACCGCCGAGCCGCGCATCATCGACACCAAGCCCGCGCTGGAGGTCGAACGCGTGGTGGTCGTGAAGAAAACGCCCAAGCGCGGCACGTTTCAGTTGCCGTCGTACGAGATTCTGCAGCCAGCGGTGATCAACTTGAACGTGCTCGACCGCTCCAAGATCTTGGAGCATGCGACGCGGCTCGAGAAGACGCTCGCGGACTACGGCGTGGTTGGCAAAGTCGAGGAGATCCACCCCGGGCCGACGGTGACCACCTACGAGGTGTCTTGCGAGGCTGGCACGAAGGTCAGCAAAGTGGCGAGCTTGGCCGATGATTTGGCCTTGGGGCTTTCACGCAAGGTGCGCATCATTGCGCCAATTCCGGGCAAGAATCGGATTGGTTTCGAATTACCGAACGACGAGCGTGTGGCGGTCAACCTGCGGGAGCTGATCGAAGACGCACGCTTCGAGAAGCTGGCCGAGAAAGCGCCGCTCCCGGTGGTGCTCGGTCGCGACATCGTGGGCGCGCCGTTCTACGCGGATTTGGCCTCGATGCCGCACGTGATTGTGGCTGGCGCGACCGGCGCGGGCAAGAGCGTTGGGCTGAACGTGATGCTCTCGAGCTTGCTGTTCAAGCGCACGCCTGATGAACTGCGCTTGTTGATGATCGATCCCAAGGTGGTCGAGCTTGCGCCGTTCGATGGCATTCCGCACATGCTGCTGCCAGTCGTAACCGACATGAAGCAAGCTGCGACCGCGCTGCGTTGGGCGGTCGACGAGATGGAGCGTCGGTATCAACTGTTTGCCAACGCAGGCACCAAGAACATCACGACCTACAACGGCTGGGTTGCCAAGATTGCCTCCGGTGAGATCCCACCGCCCGAGGTCAAGATGGTGGAAGCGATCGACGCCAACGGTCAGACCGTGATGGTGCCAGCCGCGAAGGAGGGCTTCGATGGCCACAATCTGCCGCCCAAGCTGCCCTACATCGTGATCGTGGTCGACGAGTTTGCAGATCTGATGATGCAGCAGGGCAAAGAGGTCGAAGTGTCCGTGGCTCGTTTGGCGCAGAAGGCGCGCGCCGCCGGCATGCACGTGGTGCTCGCCACGCAGCGGCCGAGCGTGGACGTGATCACCGGCATGATCAAAGCCAACTTTCCGTCGCGCATCGGCTTCCGCGTGGCGCAAAAGGTCGACAGCCGCACGATCCTCGACGAGCAGGGTGCAGAGCTCTTGCTCGGTCGCGGCGACATGTTGGTCAAGCTGAACGGCGCCAACGATACCCAGCGCGTGCAGTGTCCGTTCGTCAGCGAAGAAGAAGTGAGCTTGCTCACCGATCACCTACGCGCGCAGGGCTCGCCGGAGTACAACGAGGCGATTTTGCTGTGCCCGGACGAAGACGAAGACAACGAGGAAGCCGACGAAGTGATCGATCCGCGCTTCGACGAGGCGGTGCGCATCGTCGCGGAAACTCAGCGCTGCTCGACCTCCTGGCTGCAGCGCAAGATGACGGTCGGCTACAATCGGGCCGCCAAAATCGTGGAAATGATGGAAAAACGAGGCATGGTTGGACCGCCGAATGGGGCCAAAGACCGCGAAATTCTGGTCCACCCGCACTGAGTTCGCGCCTCTGCTGCGCGCGCGACCTCTTTCCGCCTTCGATGGAACATGTGTAAGCTTCGGCAACTGTTCTGGTAACAGTGCTGCGCGCGCCATGACTCCAGCCATCGCCCCATGACCGAGCCTCACCCGCCATTTCCGGAGCCGCTCGAGGACGACGACGACGACGTGGCGTGGGCATTGCAAACTGCGAAGGTCCAATGGACCCGCGGTGGTCAGGCCGATGCGATCGTTTGGCTGGGACGAGCCGCCGACTCTGCCGATCAATTGGGCAATGTCTGGCGCGCCTCTGACTTGCGGCGCATGACCGATGACCTGGTCGCCTATCTCGCTCGACCGTCTCGCCGCCCTCCAATGCCCCTGCCGCGCTTCGAAAGCGGCGATCGGCTAGTGGACGATTTGCTGAGCGGTCGCGATGAGACTGGCGTCGTCACCTCGATCCCACCTCGTTCCGCGCCACCTCGATCCGCACCCCCCGCGTCGGTGGCGCCTCGTTCCGTGCCACCGTATTCCGTCGCACCTCGATCCGCACCCCCCGCGTCGGCGGCGCCTCGTTCGGTGCCGCCGCATGCCGTCGCTTCTCGTTCGGCCCCTCCGCAGCCGCTGCCGTCGTATGCGCCTGTTGACGACGAGGAATTCGAAGAAGACATCGTGCTGGAAGACGATGTCGATGAGGACGCACCGAACGTAGAAATCGCCGAGCTGCGAGATAGCGAAGTCGAGCTGTCCGAAGAAGAGGACGAGTTCGACGACGCAGAACTCGAGGACGACGTCATCGACGAGGACGCGCTCGACGTTCCCTCGCCCGCTCGCCACCGCTACGACTCCGAAGAACTCCCAACCCATCCCCACATCGACTCGAGCCGCTTCCCCCTCTCTGCTCTAAACGCGCCCACGCCCACGCCCACGCCCTCGCTCCCTCCCCCGGAGGAAGATCCTCACGTCGCCGATGTCCTCCTGGGCGAAGTCCGCGGCCTCGAGGACGTCCCTCCCGAGGGTCAAGCGATCCTCGCCCGCGAAGCCCGCATCGAGCGCCTAGGTCTCGACGAGGAGATCGGTTCTTTCGGTCTGGCATTGGTGGTGCGCGGCGCGGTCAAAGTGATGCCAGCGATCGCCGATCTGGCCTGCGCGCGCGCGGCTAAGGGCGATATTGTCTGGAGTGAGGGCAACTTGGAGGATGGCGTCGCGCTCCGGCTCGTTGCCGCAGAAGAATCCACTGACGTGGCGGTCTGGGACAGCGAGCTATTCAAGAGCACGGTGCGCGACTACCCCTGGGTGCTCGAGGATCTGAAGACACTGGCCGACCGCTTCCAAGCGCTTGCGGGTGTGGCCATGGGACCGATGGGCGAACGGCTCGACGACTCCCTGCGTGCGATGGTGACCGAGCGCTGCGAGATCAAACGTCTCCTGCCCGGTGAAGTGCTGACCAACCGGGGCAAGGCGGTCGGTGGCATGTACATCATGGCGGCCGGACGACTCGAAATCATGGCCGGCAACGAGGTCGAAAGCGAACTCGGCCCGGGCGACTTCTTGTTTGGCGCCCAAGTCCTGTCCAATGGCGCAGCCCCCAACGACGCCCGCGCAGGCAAGGGCGGCGCCCTCGTGCTCTTCGCGACTCGCAGCATCGCCCACGATCTCCTGCTGAGCGTCCCCCCATTGCTCGAAATCTTCGCCAGCTGAGCTCGGCGAGTCTGCCCCTCGAACGCCCGCGATCAGCGTGGGTCACACGCCAATGGCTTTGAAAAAAGCTCAGCCCGCGTAGGGCCGCGCGCCGCGGGCGATTTGTTTGCTGGTCTCTTCGACTTCCCAGATCAGCTCTTGGTTGCCTTGGGCGCCGGCGAAGCGCAGGCCGAACCAGCGGGCGGCGGGCGAGATGGTTGGGCGCCCGTCGGCGCGCACTTTGGGGAAGGTGATGCGGAACGCGCTGCGCCAGGGTGAGGAGTATGGAAAGTAGGTGAGCTCGATCGCCCCGGGCTTCTTGATGGTTTGAATCTCGGACGGGGCCGTCTCGGTGCCTTCGTCATCCGTCAGGCGAACGATCCACGCCGGCTCCTTGGCGGTAAGATCGTTCCACTTGTGCTTTTCCGCGTACAGCGCGACGTAAAACTCGTGCGCATCGCGCGTTTCGGCGAGTGAGCGTTCGAGCAGCGCGTGGCGTTGGTCGATCGTGAGCCGGTAGTCCTCGGCGTAGCGCACGGCGTACGCCCAGCGAAAATCCCAGGACTCGTAGGTGGCTGTCACCGTGAGCACGTTGTCCATCGCGTTCACCGTGGTCAGCTGCTCGCTCCGGGTCCACCTCTTGAGCACGATCTCGTAGTCGGAGCCGACGTATTCGCGGGGGCCCTCGCCGAGCCCGACGGCGGGCGTGCGGCAGGCGGATAGGGACAACGCGCTCAGCGCGGCGAAGGCGGCAAACGCGACACTCGCGAGCGAAGCGAACTTGAAGGCGCGCACGGCGCCGAGGCTAGCATGGTAAGGTCGGGTTCGCGTGCGCGCTTGGGCCGTTTTTTGCTTCGTATTGCTGTGCTTGGCGCCCGGCATCGCGCGCGCCGATTGGGCTTCGGTGCGCCAAGCTGGCGAGCTTGGCTGGGGTGCGGATCTGCAGGGCGGTGAGCCGTACGTTTACGAGAGCCCCACGCAACCGGGCGTGATCATCGGCTTCGAGGTGGAGATTGCCGAAGCGCTGGCCCGCGAGCTCGGCTTGCGTGCCAAATTTCACCAAAATGATTGGTCGAACCTGATTCCCTCCCTCGAGCGGGGCGACTTCGACCTCGCCTTGAATGGCTTGGAAGATACGCCGGCGCGCCGCGCGCGGCTGCGGCTCAGCCGTCCGTACTTCGTGTACGGCGAAACGCTGGCCGTGCGCGCGGGTTCCTCCTTGCATTCGTTGGCTCAGCTGTCCGGGCGGCGTATTGGCACCTTGAACCAAACGGTGGCTCAGGATCTGCTCCGAGCGCAACACGCGGACGTGGTCTTGTACGAAGGCCAACAGGAACCGTACTTGGACCTCAGTCGGGGTCGAGTGGAGGGCGTGCTCCTCGATCATGTGATTGCCGAGCGCTACGGTTGCCAGCAACCGGGTCTCAGCTGCGTGTCGCAAGACTTGGCGCGGGGTACGTACGTGATCGGCATCCGCCCCAGTGATGTCGAGCTTGCCTCGCGCGTGGACAGCGCCCTAGCGCAGCTGATCGAAAACGGAGAATTGCGTCGGATCCTCGAGCGTTGGCGGCTGTGGGACGCGCGTCAGGACGAACTTGCTGCGCGCGCCCCCAAGCCTAGCCTGACGCCCGCGACCGCTCCGTCCGTGGCGTCGACGCGGCAGACCCTGTCGACTGCGCAACTGGGCCTGTTTTTTCAGGGAGCGCTGTTCACCCTCGGGATCTCGCTGGGCGCGTTCGCGCTCGCTTTGCCGCTGGGTCTGCTGCTGGCGGTGATCCGCTCGCACGGTGGTCGAGTGGCTCGCTTTCTTGCCGCGGCTTACGTGGAGCTGTTTCGCGGCACACCGGTGTTGCTGCAATTGTACGTGCTGTACTACGGGCTTTCGTCGCTGATTCGGCTGGGCCCAATCGAGGCGGCGATCGTCGGTTTGGGGCTGAACTACGCGGCCTACGAGGCGGAGGTGCATCGCGGTGCGCTCGCTGCGTTGCCGCGCGGACAAGCCGAGGCCGCGGCCGCGCTCGGCTTGTCACGCTATCAAGTGCTCAGGCACGTGCTCCTGCCACAGTCGCTGCGCATCGCGCTGCCTTCGCTGACCAACGACTTCGTGGCGTTGCTCAAGGATTCATCACTGGTCAGCGTGATCACGGTGGTCGAGCTGACCAAGCGCATGACGATCGCGGCGGTGGAGCTGCGAGATTGGTTCGTACCCGGTTTGCTCTGTGCCGGCATGTACTTTGCCATCAGCTTCCCGTTATCGCGGCTCTCGCTCTGGCTCGAACGCAGGTACCAACACGCATGATCCGGATCACGGGCTTGCACAAAGCGTTCGCCGGCAGCTCGGTACTCCTCGGTATCGACGCCACCGTTCGCGAAGGCCAGATAGTTGCCCTGCTCGGCGCCTCCGGCTCAGGCAAGAGCACGCTGCTGCGCTGCCTGAACGGGCTGCAAACGTTCGACGCAGGGACGCTGGAAATTGCCGGCTTTTCCCTGGGGCCCGGCGCGCACGATGCGCGGACCTTGCGGGCTTTGCGCGCCCGCGTGGGCATGGTCTTCCAGGAGTTTCACTTGTTCCCGCACCTGAGCGTGCTCGACAACGTGACGCTCGCGCCGCGCATTGCGCGTGGCACAGCCCGCGCACCAGCTGAAGCGCATGCTCGGGAGCTGCTCGCGCAAGTGGGCCTGGCCGGGCGCGCGAGTGCCAGGCCGAGTGAGCTCAGTGGCGGCCAAAAGCAGCGCGTCGCGATCGCCCGCGCGCTCGCGCAGGGGGTGAGTGTGCTCTTGCTCGACGAGCCGACCAGCGCGCTCGATCCCGAGCTGCGCGAAGAGGTCCGTGAAGTGTTGCGCAAGGTTGCCCGTGGCGCTCGCGACCTTCCTGGCGTTGGTTTGACCATCCTACTCGTTACGCACGAGCACGCTTTGGCGCGCGAGCTCGCGGACGAAATTTGGACGTTGGCGGCGGGAAAGATCGAGAGCGTCGAACGACTCCCAGCAGCCCAGGGCGCAACGACCGGCGTCCCCAATCGCCAACTGTAAACCAGGCTTACTCGCCAGTTGGCTGCGCGCGCAAAATTCCGCGTTGCCGAAATCTGGCAAGCTTGCCCAGAGGCGCGCCCTTTCTAGTTCGTGCCCATGCCCAAAACCCCCGCAGATGAGTCGATGAGCGCGATGGCTGCTCGTCTTTGCGTCTTTGCCCCATCACTCGTTGGGGCCTGCGCCCTGCTCGCATTCGGCTGCGGCTCCAGCTCTTCAGACGCGCAAAGGGCGGGCTCGGGGGCGAACGCCGGTTCGCCAGCGGCCACGGCTGGCGCCGGAAATGGGCTTGCCGGCTCGACCACGGGCGGCGCCGGTCCTGGCACTGCGGGCACGGCTGGCTCGCCGATCTTCGGCGGCGGCGCAGGTGGCAGCGCTGGCGTTGGCGGCAACGAAACGAGCGCCGGCGCGGGCGGCAGCCTGACGGGCGCGGCTGGCACGGCAGGCGCCGCGGGGGGCGGAACAGTTCCTGCGAGCTGCGCCCCGCCCACGACCACCGGCCACTACCAGATGGAAGACTTGGATCGCGGCGTCGTCGCGGTGAAGGTCACGGGCGGCGTCTACGTCAGCTGGCGCATGCTGGGCTACGAGTACGACAAGACGGCGGCCAACGTGGCGTACCATTTGTATCGAGACGGAACCAAGCTCGCCACCGTCACCGATAGCACCAACTACCTGGACGCCGCCGGCACCGCTTCCTCCAGCTACAGCGTGAGCGCGGTGATCAAGGGGACCGAATGCGCCAAGTCGGAGGGCAGCACGCCTTGGGCGCAGAACTATTTGAGCATCCCACTGACCCCGCCGGCGACCGGTCCCAACGGCGGAACCTACAGCGCAAACGATGCCAGCCTTGGCGACCTCGACGGCGACGGCAAACTCGACATCGTGCTCAAGTGGGATCCTTCCAACGCGAAGGACAATTCTCAAGACGGCATCACCGACGACGTGTTTTTGGACGGCTACCAGCTTTCCGGCAAGCGCCTGTGGCGGCTCAATCTCGGTCCCAACATTCGCGCCGGCGCGCACTACACGCAGTTTTCCGTGGGCGACTTCGATGGCGATGGCAAAGCGGAAGTGGCCTGCAAGACGTCTGCGGGAACCAAGGACGGCACAGGCGCATTTCTGAGCAAGGGCCCGGCCGAAAGCGATACGGATTCGATGGTCTATCGCAACGCGGATGGCTACGTCTTGACCGGTCCCGAGTACTTGACCGTCTTCGAAGGCGCGACTGGCAAGGAGCTTTCGACGATCAACTTCTTGGTGCCACGCGGCACCGTGTCCAGTTGGGGTGATTCGTACGGCAATCGTGTCGATCGCTTCAATGGCGGAATGGCGTTCGTGAGCGACACGGGCACGGGCAAGACCGCGACGGGCAAGCCGAGCATCATCCAGGGCCGCGGCTACTACACGCGGCTGACCGTGGCCGCGTACACGTGGCGCAATGCGACGCTGAGCAAGAACTGGGTCTACGACAGCGTGACCAGCCTGAATCCGGAGGGCGCGGGGGCACACTCGGAGATGGCCGCCGATACCAATGGCGACGGCGCGCAGGAGATCATCACCGGGGCTGCAACGATCAGCAGTGACGGCTTGCTGCAATGCAACACCGGGCTCGGCCATGGCGACGCGATTCACGTGGGTGAGCTGATCGTGGGCAAAGGCATCAGCGTGTTCTCGGTGCACGAAGGTCTGGGCGGCTACGACGTGCACGACGCCGCGACCTGCAAGACGAACGTCAAGGTGACGGGCGGCGACGACAACGGCCGCGGCGCGGCCGACTACATATCGCCCAGCAATACCGCGGGCGCTGGCATCTGGAGCTCGACCTCGCCCGATTTGTATTCGGCGGTGGATGGCTCGAGCATCGGCAACAAGCCAGCTTCGGCCAACTTCCTCGTTTATTGGGACGCGGACGAATCACGCGAGCTGGAAGACGGAACGAGGGTCACCAAATACGGCGGCGGTACGCTCGTGCAGTGCGCGGACTGCACCTCCAACAACGGCACGAAGTCGACGCCCACCCTGACCGCGGATCTGATCGGTGACTGGCGCGAAGAAGTCATCTGGCGTCAAACCGACAACAAGGCGCTACGCATCTACACGACGACCGACGTGACCAAACGCCGCATCTACACGCTCATGCACGATCCGGTGTACCGCGCGCAGGTATCCTTCCAGCAGTCGGCGTACAACCAGCCGCCGCACGTCGGCTTTCACATCGGCGCGGGCATGGCGAACCCACCAGTGCCGGATATTCGCATCGCAAAACGCTGAGCGGGCTCGTGAGCCCCTTGTCCAGCGCCTACTTCATTACGTCAGAAACGCGCACTTCGACATCGCTGAACGCACCCAGGCGGATCGCTTGGCCGGGCTCGTACTTTTCGACGCGGGCGTAAGCGTTGCCTTCCGGCACCGTGTACACCTCGATGCAACGCTCGGGCAGGTTCACGATCCAGTATTCGGGCACGCCGCAACTCGCGTACAGCCGGCGCTTGCGGCCGCGATCGATGGCCAGCGACGACTCCGCGACTTCGATGATCAGGAGGGCTTGGTTGGCCTGTTCGGAATCCCACGAGACGAGGGGAGTGATCGTGAGATCTGGCTCGGGCTCGGACAGCTCGGAGGCTGCGAACGACATCTGCGGCCGCACCTTGGCGCGGCCGTGTAGCGCCAGGACCAGGAGCTCGTTCAGCTCCTGCACGGCAAAGTTGTGCGGGATGCCGATCGGGCTCATCTCGTACAGCGCGCCGTCGAGCAGCTCGATTCGTTCGTCTTGGAATACGCCGAGCGCGACCAAGCGGTCGTATTCCACGCGGCGCAGTGGGCGAATGACTTCAGCGGGTTGGGCTGCCATGACCAAGGTTGGGTGAATTTAACATGCACCCGGTCCCTTCGGCACGCTCAGCTGAACAGTTGCGCGATTTCGCGAACTTGAAACGCGCGGCTTGCGCGGCTTGGGCGAGGCTCGCTAGTTTCCGCGGAAGGTCACGACCGTGATCAGAGCGATCAAGAGCATCAGACCGAAAGCGTGAATGTTCGCTTCCACACGCGCGTTTGGCTTGCGGCGCGTGACGGCCTCGTAGGCCAAGAAGGTCAGGCGTCCACCGTCGAGCGCGGGGAAGGGCAGCAGGTTGAAGCCGCCCAAATAGGCGCTGAGCGCCGC
Organism: Polyangiaceae bacterium; assembly: GCA_035273265.1. GTDB lineage: Bacteria > Myxococcota_A > Polyangia > Polyangiales > Polyangiaceae > PMG-095. The sequence continues at coordinate 4,592 of DATEPG010000244.1, read as the reverse complement.
GAGGAACCATAGAAATTCCGGGGTGCCTCGTTCGGCAGCCTTGGACGTCTCGCGCACGATGCCCACTGGACCCTTGAAGTCTGGCTTGTCTTTGCCGGTGATGATGCGCGAGAGCCCGAAAACCAGTTCCTCGACTACGTTGAAGGGCAGGCGCACGGAGGCCGAGAGCGCTTCGCGCATGCCGATCGGCACCTGCTTCTCGATCGGTGACACGCCGATCTTGCCGCCCCCTTCTTTCAGTTGCGGAGTAACCTTGAGCGTCAGGTGCTCTTTGCCGCGCAAGACTTCGATGTCCAGCGGCTTGTTCGGACGAGCGAGGATCAGCTTGCGCATCTGATCCCAATCCGTGACCTGAACGCCGTCGATGTTGAGGATGGTGTCGCCCTTCTTCATCTGCGCGGCCTTGGCCGGTCCGTCCATCACGACTACTGATGTGGTGGGGACGGGTTTGCCGCCGATGATCAGCGCGGCGAAGAACAGCACCGAGGCGAACAGATAGTTGGCGAGCGGGCCAGCGAAGATGGCCGAGATGCGGCCGATCAGCGAAGCGTTCGCGTAGCTCGACTTGTCGTCAGGATCGACGTCCTCGAACGGGTTCATGCCCGCGATTTGGACGTACGCCAAAAACGGGATCAGCGCGACCTGGTACACGGTTTCACTGCCGCGCGCCTGATAGCGCCAGAGCGCGGGGCCGAAGCCGATGCTGAAGCGCACGACGCGCATGCCGAATGCCCGTGCCGCGAGCAGATGCCCCGCTTCGTGCACGATCATCAGTAGGGCAAGACCGAGGATCGCAACGAGCACGAGCGTATTCATGAGCCTTCCGTCTATATAGCGTAGTCCCGGCCTACCGCCATCCGCCCCCAAATCTGCCGACTATGTGCGCAGTGCCCCTCTCCTCCCCCCCGTGCCCGTGCCCGTGCCCGTGCCCGATTCTCCCAGCTCTCCTCGTCCTCAGGAGACCTGATCGATGGTCACGTTTTTGCCCCGTTCCCGGCTCAGCCTTCGGCGGCGATTTCCGGCACCCTGCAGTGATGGGAGGTGCGACGCTGGATCGCGATCGCCCCCCTCTCGAAATCTCCTGTGATCGGGCACGGGCACGTCTACGGGGGGAAGTGGCGTGCTGCGTCGGATTACATGAATGAAAGACCGACCGAGACGAGTGGATACCCGAGACGCATGGTGAGCGTCATCGAGTCCGAGAAATGCCAGCGGCCGCCTGCGTAGAAGGCCGGTTCGAGTTGCGTATCGTGGCCGCCTTGATAGCCGGTGTAGCGGAGGGCGAGGCCGGGCTCGCCGAATACCGACCAGCCCCGGCTGAGAAAAAAGTTCCACTGCATCACCACCGGGAACCAAAGGTTGTTCACGCTGTAGCTGTTGGAGCCGCAGGTTCCGTTCGGACCGCCGCTGCACCAGTCGTTGCGGTGGCTGTAGTGCACCCAATCGATACCAAAACCGATGCCGACGGAATTGTTGATGGTGCGCACGAAGCCGTTGTTGACGAGGATCACCGTGCCGCGAAAGCCGACGCCGATGCCGGCCCCGCTGGCCACGCCGGGCGCATCCGCGTAGCCCAGGAGTAGGTGCGGCTCGGGCTCGAAAACGTAGCGCGAGTGGTCCCCGGGGGACTTGATGATGGAGGTGTCGGCGTGGGCGCGCATCGTCACCGAAAGCGCGAATGCCGCCAGGATCAGCGCGAATACTCGGATGGGGGTCGACCTGGAGTTCGCCATGTGCCGCCACTATTGCCCAGCTGTAGGCGCACTGCTAGACAATCTCCCCTCGATGACCCAACCGACCCCGCCTGGAGCTCCGAACGGCCCTGCCGCCAACCTCAACTTGCAAGGCGGTGCGGCGATTGTCGCGCCGGTCAGTGCATTCCCCGGGGGAGTACCGGGTAATGCGCTGATCGTGTTGCCGCTGAGCAAGCCGAGTGATGAGCTCAACGAGCAGCTCAAGAAGGGCCCGCTGGCACTCGAAATCGACAAGATGTGGGAGCTGCTCGGCTTCAACGGCCCGGCCGTGCAAGTGCAAGACGCCGACGGCCGTCCGATCGCGATCGGCCTCGACGACCTGCTCTCTGGTCTGGAAAAGCATTGGAACGAGGATCCCAACGATCTGAATCGCGCCCGCTTGTTCGTGCAAGAGCTGATGAAGTACGGGAAATTCGAGCGCGCCGAAAAGGTGATGAGCAAAATCGTCGCCCTCGGCGGTGGCGGTGAAGATTGGCTCGGCTTGGGCATCACGCAGCTGCAGCAAGGCAAATTCGAAAAGGCCGAAGGCACCCTCAAGGGCGCGCAGAATCTGCTGCCGGAGAGCCCTTTGCCGGTGCTGCACTTGGCCAAGGTGTTCCAAGGCAAGAACGACCCTGCCAACGAGCGCGCCATGATCGAGCAGGCGATCAAGATCGACCCGAACTCGGTCGATGCCTGGGCCTACCTGTTCACCCACGTCAAAGAAGCCGAGAGCGAAGAGGCCGCCACCCGGGTGATCAACGCGCTTTCGGAGGTTGAAGCCAACAAGAAGACGGCCGCGCCGTTCATCGCGCTGCAGGGCCTGTATTCCGCCGACGAAGCCACGCGCGACCAGGCGCTGGTTTGGGCCAAGAAGGCCGTCGAGCGCAACGAGAACGACCCGCTCGCGCTGATCTGCCTATCCGCGCTGCACGGCCAAAATGGCGATCTCGATTCCGTCATTGCCTTGCTGCAGAAGCACGAGGCAAAGATGGTCAACGACGTTCGGCTGGCGAACAACTACTTCGAAGCGTTGTTCCAGAAGCGTCAGCTCGACCGGGTGACCAAGCTGCTCAACGCGTTGGCCGGCTCGTCCAATCGCGAGGTCAAGCAGTTCGCCATCGAGCGCTCGCGCGCTGTCGCCCAATTCTTGCAACAACAGCAACAGCAGCTGGTGGCCGGCGCGCCGCGCGCCTGATCCAGCAAATATTCGCGGTTTCAACGGCCGAAAGTGGCTCGCTCTCGCGCAGGGCGTGCCACTCGGCTACGCTCGCGCCCGCGCTCGAGTGACCGCGCGCTGCGCCGATGCTGATCCTCGTTCTCACCGTTCTCGGTTCGCTCGCGATCTCGTTCTTCTGTTCGATCGCGGAAGCGGTCATTTTGAGCGTGCAGCACGCGCAAATCGAGGCCCTCGGTAAGTCTCGGGCCGCCGAGATCTTGCGTGAATTCAAGCGCGAGATCGACATCCCGATTGCGGCCATCGTCTCCTTTCATACCGTGGCCCATACCGTGGGCGCCTCGCTGTGCGGCGCGATGTACGTGCGCTCGATGGGCGAATCCACGCTCTGGGTGTTTTCGCTCAGTTTCACCATCGCTGTCCTGCTGTTCTCGGAAATCATCCCCAAGACCATCGGCGTGACCTACGTGGCGCAGCTGGCGGCGCCCGTGGCTTACTCCGTGACCGGGCTCACGATCATCCTCAAGCCGCTGTTGTTTCTGACCAGCGTGGTCGCCAAGCTCTTGCGCGGCAATCACGAGAGCCCGGTCACCTCGCTGGAAGAGATTCGGCTGCTGGTCGCGCTCGGCCGAACCGAGGGAGCGCTCGCTGGTCGCGTGGCAGACATGATCGAGGGCGCGACCGCCCTGCGCGAGCTCACCGCCTACGAGGTCATGGTGCCGCGCTCGCAGGTGGTGTTCCTGTCCGGCGAGCGTTCGATTCAGGAGAACCTGGATCTGATTCGTCGTTCACAGCACAGCCGCTTCCCGTTCACGCCCGACGCCGATCTCGATCATGCCAAAGGCGTGATTTTGGTGAAGGACCTACTGTTCCGCGATGGCGCGCTGGCCACCGGCGCGGACATCGACTTCGATAAGCTGCAGACGCCCCTGTTGGTGGTGCCGGCGAGCGCACCCTTGGAGAAGGTCCTGCGCACCTTTCAAGAGGAACGCAGGCACATCGCGATCGTGGTCGACGAGTACGGGGGGACACAAGGGCTGATCACGCTCGAAGACGTGCTCGAAGAGATCGTGGGCGAGATCGAAGACGAGAGTGATCGCGTCGATCAGCGTATTTTTCGGCGCAACGATGGCGTGTTCGTGTGCCGCGCTTCGGCCGAGACGCGCAAGCTGTTCGAGATCCTGGGCATCGACGAAGCCGCGGAGACCGTCACCGTCGGTGGTTTCGTGGCAGATTTAGTCGGTCGCGTGCCGCGCAGTGGGGACGTCGTCGAATTTCATGGCTTTCAATTCTCGGTCGCACGCGCCAGCGCGCGCCGCGCCGAGCGCATCGAAGTGCGGCGGATCGTGACACCGGCAAAGTCCGACCGCGTTCGGGCATGAGCCGGACGGATCCCGGTGCGGCAGCGCCCGTCGAATGCTTGACAGCTCTGACGGGCAGTCCGATCCTGAGCACTCCGAGGGTACAAAACTCATGACCAAGAATATGATGCTCGCGCTCAGCGCTTCCTCACTCGCTTTGTTCGGGCTTGCTAGCCTTCCGGGCTGCGACTTGGGAGAGAGCAGCCCCGCGTCGCCGGCGGGTGCGCCTGCTGCAGGGTCTCCTGCCATGGGGGCGGCGGGGGCGCGGGCAGGCGCGCCGGCAGCGGGTTCCGGCGCCGGGGGATCGAGCGCCGGCGGATC
>DATEPG010000243.1:0-28570 GCA_035273265.1 Polyangiaceae bacterium | reverse complement strand
GCTGGCCCGCGCCTTGCACCGTAGTGGAGGATGACTCCGAATCTGCAATCACTCAAGACGCGATTGCCTTCATGAACCACTGCCCGCGCTGCGCATTGGGCCAAAAGGCTTGGTCTGAAGTTCAGGCTGATCACTTTTCATTCAATGCACTGGCCGTGGGCGCGCCCTTTTTGGCAATTCTGCTGTTGGTGGCCGTGATTGAAGCCCATTCTTACCGGCAGGGCGCGCGCAAATGCGCGCGCTCCGGCTGGCATGAGGCAGCAGAATGATCGCGCTGAATCGAGGCCCTATCATCTCTTCAGGGCTCTTGCTGGGCGCCGGGCTTGGCGGATTCTTCGATGGGATCCTGCTTCATCAGCTCTTGCAGTGGCACAACCTACTTTCGAGTGTGAGACCACCGATTGACCTATTGAGCATGAAATACAACATGCTCTGGGACGGGTTCTTTCACGCGTTCTGCTGGTTGATGGTCGTCCTTGGCGTGTGGCGACTCTGGACAGCAGGGAAGCGTTCGGACGTTGCGTGGTCGAGACCGAGCTTGCTCGGTGGAATGCTGCTCGGTTGGGGAATTTTCAACTTCTTCGAGGGCTTGGTCGATCATCATCTGCTCGGCTTGCACCATGTGCACCCAGGAACGGGACAGTTGCACTGGGACGTAGGATTTTTGCTGCTCGGCTTGGTGCAGATCGCGGCTGGCGGCGCGGTGATCGGCCGTGGTGCTGCCGAAACTCGAACGCCCCGTTCCGGAACCTGAGGCGCTGAGCATGTACGCCTCGAGTGCTCTCAACCCGTATCGGTTGGCTGTTTTTGCACCAGTGGAGTGAGGGCACACTTGGGGAAATTGCTCGAATCCGAAGGCACGCAGCCTGCACTACTGCGTCCAGCGTGACCCAACGTTTGGGCACGGTCAGGAGAAGAGGAAAATGGTTCGACTACAGGCGGCAGCAGTGATTTCGGCGTTGAGCCTAGCGGTCGTAGCGTGCGGTCATGACCGCCCTGCCAACGATCCCAATGCTGCAAATAGCAATGAGAACATGAGTCCAAGCGATACCAACTCGACCACGGGCACGACCGGTTCGGGCGATGGGTCCATGGGTACCGGCTCGACCAACTACAGTAATAGTGGCACCAACAGTGGCACCGGCAGCGGTTCGACCGGCACTGGCACGGGCAGCGGTTCGACCGGCACGGGCACGGGTAGCGGCTCGACCGGCACGGGCACGGGTAGCGGCTCGAGCGGCACGGGCACGGGTAGCGGCTCGACCGGCACGGGTAGCGGCTCGACCGGCACCGGCAGCGGTCGCTGACGACTATCTATCGAGGCGGAGCGCCAAGGAGCGCTCTGCCTCGATAGGCGTGGCGCACGTAAAGCGATACTCAATTGGCTGCGCAGCGAGCGCATCGGGCGATGCATGAGAGAGCATCATGAGCCATACCGAACGCACGCTGCGGCTGGACGGCGCTGCCTCTCACGCAGGCGAGATCGACCGGGCTTGTGTCGACTAGCGCGCCTCATGCCGAGGCGAGCCGCCTCAGACGGGGGCTGCCCCGCTCATCGCACAGCTCTTTTGCTTCGTGGGTTCGCGCTGGTTCGTGGCGCGGGCCGTGCATTCCCGCGAGGCATGGCAAGTGAACGGAAGATTCGCTATGCGCTGGTCGGCGCGGGAAACATTGCCCAGGTCGCCGTGTTGCCCGCTTTTTCACACGCAAAGGACAATTCGGAGCTGATCGCGATTGTCTCGGGCGATGCCGAGAAACGATCCGAACTGGCGAAGCGCTATGAGCTAGGGCTCACCGGCAGCTACGAGGAGTTGGAAGCCGTGCTGAGCCGAGGGCAGATCGACGCTGTCTACATCGCCACACCGAACGAACTACATAAGCCGTTCGCGTTGCGAGCAGCGGCGGTTGGGGTTCACGTGCTGTGTGAAAAGCCGCTCGCCGCCAGCGTTGCCGATGCCGAGGAAATGGCGACCGCGTGCGCCAACGCCAAGGTCAAGCTGATGACCGCCTATCGGCTGCACTTCGAAAAGGGTACATTGAGCGCGATCGAGTTGGTCAAATCTGGAAAGATTGGCGACCCGCGCATCTTCGAGTCGGTGTTCGGTCACACCGTTCGTCCCGGTGATATCCGCACGCGCGCTGATTTGGGCGGTGGCGCCATGTTCGACCTCGGCGTCTATTGCGTCAACGCGGTGCGCAACTTGTTCCAAGAAGAACCGCTGCTCGCCTTCGCCACGTCGCAGATGAAAGACGGCGTCGATGATAGCACCACTGCGCTATTGCACTTCCCTCACGGACGAATTGCGCACTTCACGGTCAGCAACAGCATCGCAGGCGTTTCCAGCTACCGCGTGGTGGGCACAGACGGCGACCTACGAGTCGAGCCGGCCTATGAATACACGGACAAGATAGAGCAGCACTTGACCGTCGACGGCAAGACGAGCTCGACGAAGTTCGGCAAGCGAGATCAGTTTGCGCCCGAGCTGAGCTACTTTTCAGGCTGCATTTTGGAGGATCGTGATCCCGAGCCCGACGCAGAAGAGGCGATCGACGACCTGCGCGTGATCGAAGCGATACTGAGGTCCGCACAGACGCGAGCACCCGTGGCGCTGGAGCCACGCCAGCGCATCCGTCGTCCGACGATGGCTCAAGAAGCAAAAGAGCGCGCCATCGGCAAACAAGAAACGGTCCACGCGCCGTCCCCGAGCGTGAAGTAAACGGGTGGGCCGCTTGCGTTGAGGCAAACTCATGGCCAGCCGTCGCACTGCCGAGCCCGGAGCTGAGCGCTTTATGCCCGAGCGTCGCAGCTTGAAGGCGCTGCGTGAGGCCGCGCACTCCTGTGAAGGCTGCCAGCTGTATCGGTCAGCGACGCAAACCGTATTCGGGGAAGGTGCTGCGCGCGCTCGCCTGATGCTCGTGGGCGAACAACCGGGGGACGTCGAAGACCGCGAAGGCCATCCGTTCGTCGGTCCCGCCGGAAAGCTGCTCGACAAGGCACTGTCAGCCGCGGGCATCGAGCGCGACCAAGTTTATCTGACCAACGCGGTCAAGCACTTCAAGTTCGAGCGCACTCCGGGCAAAGCACGCCTGCACAAGCGCCCGAATAGCTCTGAGATCGCTGCGTGCGTGCCCTGGCTGCACGCTGAACTGCGCCAGATTTTGCCCGACGTGCTAGTGCTCTTGGGTGCTACGGCTGCGCAAGCGCTCTTTGGCTCGGCGTTCCGCGTGACCCAACAGCGCGGCAAGGCGCTGAAGAGCGAATGGGCCCGCGTCGTGATCGCCACCGCACACCCTTCTGCGGTGCTACGCGCGCCCGACGCCGCCGCGCGCGCGCAAGCGTTCACTGACCTGGTAGCAGACTTGCGCGTCGCTGCCCGCGCGTTGCGTCAAAACCCGGACACCAGCCAGGCGACCCGGTAGAGCTCACGGCTCAGTCCGAGCATACCAAGAGCTGGCGCTCGACGGCATCGACGGTGAGCCTAGCGCGTTCTCGAAGGCGGTCTCGTGTGCAGCAGAGGTGCGGCAAGCATCGCAGCGAGTGATGGGGCGTAGCGGAAAGTGGTTGCCGCCCATGTCGCAGAAAAATCGATAGCCGTTTTCAATTGAGGACGACGCGCCAAAACGTGGGCGGGGTCAGTGCCGCCGATCGGCTTGTCGGTGCACACCGCGTGGCTGGTCCTTAATCAAATTTTGGCTACTGGTGCAGATCTTCCACGCGGGCACGAGGCCGCGTTGGTGGTGGTGGAGAATCCCGAGCTGCAAGCCGCGCACTGACGATCGGTCGTGGCCGTCGGAGCGGCGGTCTGTCGGCTACCCGCTTGGCAGACGGTCAACGCTGAACACTTCCGGTCCGAGGTGGCGGTGGCCGGACTTGCCTCGTACTCACTCCCCTGGCAGGCAGTGAGCGCCAGACACTGACCGCTACTTTCATACTTGCCGCTGCCGCACACGAGCAAACCCGATCCGACGTGGCCCGGGAGTTCGCGGTCGTACAGAGGCAACCCTGGCGACGTTTCTATACTCGTCACGGCGCGAGATCGAGCATCCCTCACAAAGCTCCGCCCCTCGCCGCTGGCTGCGCGCGAAGGGCGGTTCTTTACCTCAGCTGCTCAGGGCGTCGGGAAGTTGCCACTCATCGCGAGCAGCGTGAGCAAGCCGACGGTCGAGGGGAAGTAGGTGTGGTTGTAATCGCCGCTCTCCAAGAGATCCAACATCGCTCGGAACGCGCGATCCTTCATTGCCGCGTTGTTCATGGCCATGCCGCCGACGCCCATCGGGCCGATGTACGAGCCCTGCATATTGATGGCCTTCGGATGCACAGCGCCCGATCCCTTGATCCAGCCCGCCTTCATCAGGTCGATGGTCGCTCCGGCGTCGTACTTGGCGGCGAAGAAATCGACGATGGCCTTCAGTCCAGTGGTGTTGCCACCGCCGAGGCAAGCATCCATGCCCAGGCGCCAGGGCACACGAGCCGCGTCATAGCCCATTGCACCGCTGGCATCTTGGATGTCACTGGTGACTTGTGCGGAGCCCGGACCCGAAGGCGCGCCGTTGGTCTTGCTCGCCCAATCCGTCGGAATACCGCTCGTCGTGCCGGTGATGTTGGCATTGACCAGCGTGTAGTTGACAGCGATGGCACCGCTGAGACCCTTCAACTTCCGCATCCAACCGGGGGAAAAGTATGAAGCGTTGTAAGGGGCTTGCTTGAAGTTACTGCCGCCGGTAACCACACCACCCTCGAGATCCTTCGACACGATGGCATCTGCCATGGCATCAGACTTGGCTTTATAGTCACCGCTCGGCCATTGCAAGCTGGCCATCAGGTAAGCGTAAGCGAGGTCCAAGTCGCCATCGCTAGCCGAACCCTGTTCGTTCTCCTTCCAAGTCATTAGGCCACCGTTGAGTCTGGTGACCACATAGCTATCGAACTTGTCGAATGCCGCTTTGTCACCCATGGCGGCAGCGATCATCATGCCGTAGCCCATGGCTTCGGAGGTGACGGCGTTGTCTTGCTCGGGCGCGACGATCTTTTTGTCCTGGACGAAGGTCTTGGTCCAGTTCGCGTAGATCTGAGCGATGGCGGAGCTGAAGTTGGCCGCGTTGGTCGCAGGCATGCAGGTTCCAACGCCCGCGTTTTGTGGGAAGGGCTTGGCGGGTGAACCGTTGGAGGGCGACGGCGTGGCGTTGCTGCAAGGCCCCGTGATGAACTCGACGTCGTCGACCCAAATATCGAACGGCAGGGTCATCTGGAACGGTGGATACCCGCCAGTCTTTGGATAGGCGCCGCTATAGTCCTTGCCCTGATTGAACTGAAACTGCAGCTTCAACAGGTTGGCGGAGAGAGCATTGCGTTGGGCATTGCTCACGTTGCTGGGCAGCGAGAGCGGATAGAGATCGCGATCGAAGCAGTAGGTGTAGGTCTTGAACGCGCTGCCCAGTTGGCCCTCGCCCGTGCCTGGTGGGATGAATTTGCCGAGGTGCTGATAACAGGGCAATTCTGCCTTGTTGGCCGATTCTGCCGTCGCAGTGCAGGCGCCGCCGGGATTCGCTTTGTCTTCGGTTGCCGGAATCGAGATGTTGAGACGCACCGGCGACTTCGGATCTGCGCCAGTGCCCGCCTTCGCCTTGAAGCGGATACCGGTGAACTGCTTGGCTGCGGCGTCGTAGACGGTGGGAGCTTCCGGGGTGCCGGCAAAGTTCATCCCGAAGCCGACATACTCGTTGTAGCCAGAACCGGTCACGTGCAGCGCGAATTTGTTGCAATCGGCGGTGCCGCCCGAGGGTTCGACCTTGATCGTTTGAGTCGTCTTGGATTTATCGTTGAAGATCTCCCAAGTGCCGGTGCGGCCTTCGCTGGCGATCACGACTGCAGGCGTGGCGGTCGCGCCTTCTTCGAAGTCGGAGATCAGGCCGGGCTTGACCAGGCAGCCGTTGCGGCCGGGGGGCGCGACGGGTGCTCCCGCGCTGCCTCCGCTGCCAATGGTACCTCCGCCGCTGCTGCCGCCGGCACCTGCGCCACCCGTGGGGATCGCAACGCAAATGCTGTTCGTGCAAGCCTCGTTCGCCGCACACGCCTTACCGCACATACCGCAGTTGGTGGGGCTGGTCGAGGTGTCCACGCACTGCCCGTTGCAAGCGGTGGTGGTCGTCGGACAGTTCGAGGAGCAGGCCGCTGCCACGCAGAAGGGCGTCGGCGCTGCACACGCCTTACCGCACATACCGCAGTTCAAAGAGCTGGTAGCCAAGTCGGTACAGACCCCGCCGCACATGGTCGTGCACGGCGCAGCCGCGCCACCGGTGCCGCCTGTGGCCTTGGCGCCGCCAGAGCCGAGCGCGTTGCCGCTACCAGCCGAGCCAACTGGGGTCGTCGGATCCGACGAGCAGCTCATTGCGAGTATGGCCGGAAACATCAGCGTCAGCGATGCGCCAACGATTTGCGCGCGATACAAGCCAGGATTTAGCAGGAACCGGTTCCACATCAGGGCACCCAATCTCAAAGTTCGAAAGGTCGCGGAGCGGCGCCACCTCGGCGCCACTCGGCTCGCTTCACTCTGCTGCCACTGTAGCGCGTGAATGCACGAGGGAAAGCGTCCGGAAATCAACGCTCTCGCTGAAACCGCGCACGAGCGTCTCAGTTTATGGCCGAAACAGAGGCAAGAACTCTTCCTAACCGCTGCTTATTTTGCTCGGCGTCGACGCTTGGGTTGCATTGCCACCGCAGGTGTGATCTGCAGCCGAGTGCGACCGACTGTCCGGGTTGGGCTGGCATGCGACTTGCTGAGACTTGCTGTGACGAGTCGCGCGAGGTTGTGGCAGTCTCTGCGCGCGTCCTCTGCGCGCGTCAGATGGGAAATTCATGAGTGCTCTCAAAGTCCTAGTCGTCGACGATCAACCTGCGGTGTGCGCGGCGCTGGAACTGCTCTTCGACGTGCATGGGCTCGAGACGTTGACAGCACGCACGCCGGAACGCGCGCTCGAATTGGTGCGCTCCGAGGACTTAGGGGTCGTGCTGCAGGACATGAACTATCACCGTGACGCCACCAGTGGCGAGGAAGGTGAAGTTTTGCTGCGGCAAATCAAGCAATTAGACCCGGATTTGCCGGTGTTGCTGATGACCGCTTTTCAATCTCTGGAGACCGCCGTGCGCCTGGTGCGAGAGGGTGCCAGTGACTACATCGCCAAGCCTTGGAACGACGACAAGTTGGTGGCCACGGTCAAGAATTTGCTCCGCCTGCGCGAGCTCTCGCGGGAGAACTTGCGGCTTCGCACGCAAACCAATCGCGCCCGGGCGGACCTAGCGCATGGTCATGACCTGCGCGGCCTGATCTACGCCAGCGCGGCCATGCACGAGGTCGTCACCCTGGCGGCCAAGGTGGCGCCCTCGGAGGCGGCGGTGCTGATCACCGGACCCAACGGCTCCGGAAAGGAACGACTCGCGCAGATCGTGCAGGCCAACTCACGGCGCAAAGATCGGCCGTTCGTGCAGGTGAACGCCGGCGGGCTGCCCGATGACCTGCTGGAGGCAGAGCTGTTTGGCGCCGAAGCGGGCGCCTATACCGGCGCCAAGAAGCTGCGCATCGGCCGCTTCGAGGAAGCCGACGGCGGCACGCTGTTCTTGGACGAGATCGCCAATCTGTCGCTGATGGGTCAAATGAAGCTGCTGCGCGTGCTGCAAACCGGCGAATTTCAACGGCTAGGCAGCAACACCACGCGCAAGAGCGATGTCCGGCTGATCAGCGCCACCAACGCCGATTTGCCGCGCGCAATCGCCCAGGGCGCCTTCCGTGAGGACCTCTTTTTTCGGCTGAACGTGATCGAGTTGAAGATCGTCGCCTTGCGCGACCGACCGGACGATATTTTGCCGATCGCGGAGTTTCTGCTCGCGCGACATGCCGAGCGCAACGGCGGCTACTACGAGCTCGACACGGAGGCGCGCCGCGCGCTCGTAGACCACGACTGGCCGGGCAACGTGCGCGAACTCGAAAATCGCATTCAACGCGCGACGCTGGTGTGTCAGGTCGCTCGCGTAACCGCCACCGATCTGGGGCTCGGCGTGGCAGCCAGCGGCGTGCGGCGCGCGTCACAGCCGCCGCTCGAGCCGCCGTTCTCTTCGCCAACCACGCCCGTGATCGTTCCGGTCCCTTCCGCACAAGATCCCGAACGCATGGAGATCGAACGCGTGTTGGTAGAGAGCGGCGGCGTAATCGCCACGGCCGCCGCGCTGCTCGGGATCAGCCGTCAGGCGTTGTATCGTCGCATGGACCGCCTGGGCATCGAGCTCGAGCGCAGGCCCAAGGTTTGATGGCGCTGCTGACGCTCGGTCTCGTTCTGACCAGCGTCGGGCTGTTGGTCGCGCTGACCCTGGCCCACAAATACGCGCTCAAAGCCGGTGCTCTGCAGCAGACCTTGGCGGCCGCGCGCGCCGAGCACGAGCAAAAAGAACGACTGCTCCAGACCGTGGTCGAAAACGCGCCCATGGCCATCGTTCTGTACGGGCAAACCGGAAAGTTGCTCTACTCCAACGCGGAGGCGCGCGAGTTATTCTTCGAGGGGCGCTCGCTCACCGGCGAGAACTTCTTGCGCTTGCTCGACCGCGCTCCCGAGGCCCTGCGCCAAGGTCTGCTCACCGAAACCGACGCGCTATTCACGGTCGAGCACGACGGTGAATCGGGGACCTATCACCTGGCCAAGCGCTACTTCGATCTCGAACACGAACAGCACACGCTGCTGATGGTGAAGCACCTGACGCCCGAGCTCGGGCGTCAGGAAATCGAAGTTTGGAAGAAGGTGATTCGGATCATCAACCACGAGCTGAACAACTCGCTCGCACCCATCTCCTCCATGGTGCACTCGGCGCGCCTGATCGCGAAAAATCCCGCGCAAATTGCCAAGCTCGATCGCGTTTTCGACACCATCGAGGAGCGTTCCACGCACTTGGCAGCCTTCCTCGAGGGCTACGCGCGTTTTGCTCGCTTGCCCAAGCCGCGCTCGGAGCGCGTGCCCTGGTCGCCGTTTTTGGACGGCATTCGCATGCTTTACCCGAATCTGAACGTGGGCCCGGCGCCCAGCCAAGACGGCTTTTTCGATGCTGGACAGATCCAACAAGCGTTGATCAACCTGCTCAAGAATGCCTTCGAAGCCAGCAGCGATCCCTCGGGCGTCGAACTCGCGGTCAACCCGGGTGACGGCGGAGCCGCCACCGTCACCGTTGCCGATCGCGGCACGGGGATGACCGACGAGGTGCTGAAGAACGCGCTCTTGCCGTTCTTTTCTACGAAGGAAAAGGGCACCGGCTTGGGGCTCGCGCTGTGTCGTGAAATTGCCGAAGCGCACCGCGGCAAGCTGCGGGTGGCGCGGCGGGAAGGCGGAGGGATTGTCGTATCGCTCTGGTTACCGAGCCGTCACGTCGCGTTGCCGAGCCGCACCGGTCGCCTCACGCTGACGCGCGGCTGAGCGGACGAACGGACACTCGTCCGGACAGCTGTCCACACGAACTCAACGGAATGAGTAGCCGAGCGCGATCGTGGCCACGATACTACTTCGAAACAAGGCATTGAGCGCCTTCTCTTCCTCGGGAGTTGGCTTGCCGGTAACGATCTGGACCGGATCGTCACTCAATACGGCAGCCCAGCCGGCGGAACCGATCAACGTGAAACCGTTGGACGCCACCCAATCCACGCCCGCGACCGCCTGTAGCCAGATCGAAGGCTTGATCTTGACGTTCAGAGGAATGCGCCCGGGATTTTCGTTCTTATCGCTGATCTCGATCGGCTCGGAGCCGAAGCCACCCGCACTCATGACCCCGACACCGATGAACGGCGTTACCGGCCCCTTGAGCAGCAGGTATCGACCACGCAGACCCACCTTCCAACCCAAGAGCGAAAGGCCCAGGCCGAGATCCACGGACAGATTCGGATGGGCCCGATACGTCAAATTGGGCCCAAAACCAGCGATTCCGTTCCAACCGACCTCGCCCAACAGCGCCAGCCGCCGCTGCGCCCGAACGGGCCCGGTGGGCAGCCGAATCGGCTTCTGGGAGTCCAGCAGGATCACCGGGGGCACTGGTGCGGCGGGTTCTGGGGCTGGGGCGGGAGCCGGCGACGTGCTGTCGTCCAACGTGGGTAGGGTGTCTGGCTCCTGCGCTCGCGCAAACCGAGGACTGAATGCGCAAGCCGCTGCCGTACAAATAGCTAGGCAGCGGACAGCAAGGATCATACGCGCCGTGTAAGCACGAGTTAGGCCAAGTTCAAGCAAGCTCAAAACGAACCTCCGAGCATGGCCCCGAGGCCATTCGCATAAAAGACGGGAGCCACTCGCAGATGCGCCTTGGGCGCAGCAGGAGGCGGCAGCTCGGTTCCGGGTCGCGGCGCCGTGCGGTACAAAGACTGTGGGTCGGGCTGGTCGAGCTCGTGCAAGAACAACCCAGTGATGAAAAAACCGGCGGACGCCGCCAGCGATACGCCGGTCGCCAACTGGTAGCGATCGCGCTCGTTGACCGATGTGTTGTAACTCGTCAACGCTGCGGCGCTGACGTTCTTGATCCCGAGCTCCCCCAGAAATTCCTCTGCCTCGCCCTCCGCTCGGATCGCGAGCGCGCTGAATACCAGGCTAGCGCCGAGCGAAGCGCCGCCAGCGATGAATAACACTTGAGACGTGATGCGCTGCGGCGTTTGCTCGAGGGTCACGCGAATGTTCTGCGTCTTTCCGCGCTGCAGGGTCACCTCGCGCAGAGCGACGACGTGGCCCTTCTGACCGACCGCCAAGCGGTGCTTGCCACTCGGTAACTGCACTCTCACACCCTCGCCACCGGGGCTCAAATAGGCGCCGTCGATGTAGATGTCGGCATCGGCGGACGTCCAAATCCCGAGCGTGCTCGGCCGCTCGCGCAGCGGTACTGGGGTGAGCGTCAGCTCGCCCGGCACGGCGTTGAGCTCGCGCTCGCTCGGAAAGAAACCGGGCGCAGTGACGCGCACTCGATGTTTGCCGGGTTCGACTTCGCGAATCAGGGGCGAGCTCGAGGCAGGCGCGCCGTCGAGCACGAGCTCAGCGCCCGGTGCGTCCGTGGTGACGAGCACGCGGGTGCGACGGACTGCGTCCGCGTTACTTTCCCCGGGCGACGGGGCCTTGGACGGTGCGGCCGCCAATGGTTCCAATTGGGACAGCGCGTCCAGCGCATCGGGACGCCGGGAACCACTCGGCGCGAGCTCCACGTACTGACGAAAAAGCGCAATCGCCCGGTCCAAATGCTCGCGCGCGTGGTCGACGAAGTATTGTCGGCGATGAGCTTGCCCGAGTGAAAACGCGATCGCCGGTAAGGGACTCAGCTGATAGGCCGCGTCCAGCGCCTGAATCGCGGCCAGATAATCACCTGCGGCGTACGCGGTGGCGCCTGCCTTGAACGACTCTTTGGCGCGCTCCAAATCCGACGGCGGATCGGCGGCCAACGCCGACAGCGGCCACGAGGCGAGGCCCAGGACCAGCGCGAAGATCGCACGCCTCATGGCAGCGTCAGTCCGGCGATCAGCACGTGCAGCTTGCCGGATTCCGAAAACACCAAGTCGCTCACGTGGTCACCATTGACGTCGGCGGCGACGATGCCCGTGCCGTTGCTCACGGCCACGCTGCGCAAGAGTTGTGAATCGGCGAACTCTCGCCCATTCGGCGCACGGACCACAGACAGTGAATTTTGCGTGATGTAGGCGAAGCCGCCCAGCCCTTCCTCTGCGGGCAGGAGCGTGAACGCCTGCGGGGAATGTTTTGAATCAGAAACCAACACCCGGTTCTCGGCGGAGAATTGGCCAGCCCCGTCATTCCACAGCAGGTAGAGGTGCCGGCCCTCGCCGTTGCTAGGGCCGGTAAGGAGCGCGAGATGGACAGCGCGATCGCCTGGAAATCGTACCGGCAAGATCTGAGGATCCGTGCAGGGTTCTTCGATCATCAGCGGGCTCCGCTCGACGCTTCCGAATGAACCTTGAGCATCCGCACCGATCAGCAGTAGACCGCAATGACTGCCGCCGTCGGCGGGCATGGCGAAGACTGCTTCGTCACGCCCGTCGTCGTCGAAGTCAGCCGAGGCGCTGGCGACGTTGGCTGAGAAGCTGCCGTCGTTGTCGCGCGAGAACGCGACGGGCGTCAAGCGAGGATCGAGCGCGCCCGGCAAGCGAGCCGGAGCGCTGCCGAGCTTCGCGATGGCGGGCACGGACCAAACATTGATCGGCGACGAGCCGCCAATGGGGTCGAAAAAGGCGAGCGCGAGCAGGTCCGCCTGATTGGAACTCACGAAGCGACCGGAGACGACGGCAAAAGCGTTCGCGTCTTGCACCGAGCCAGTCGAGGAGAACTCGGTCAACGCCAGCGGCGCGAACGGAATGCGATCGGGGCCGCCGGCGAATAGCGTCAGCGCGCCACTTTGCACGCTGTCGACGGTTTCACCCGAGCACACGGTCAAGTTGTCCCGGCCTGTGTCCTGGTAGCTGCCCAACGCTTCGAGGTGGGCGATCTGTCCGACCGCGAGTGGTGAACCGAGCGCGGCAAACGCGCTGCCAAACGCCACTTTCACGGTGCTCACGGTCTGATCGGGAAGCGGAACTTCACACAGCGAAAGATCCGTGATCCGATCGCCATCGAAGTCACCCGCGGACAAAAATTGCACGGGGGCCGAGGTCGAGACCACGCTCGCGGCCAGGTTCGCCGTGCCCGTACCATTGAAGAAGTCGAGGTTTAGGCTGCCGCTCGAGCCCGCGACGACATCGAGCAGGTGATTGCCGTTGAAGTCGGCGATTTTCGCGACCGTCCAGGGTGAGGTGTGGCGATTGCCGATCTTCTGATAGGACGGGATGGCTCCTGGGTAGGCCGTCCTCGAGACGAGCAAACGGTCTGGGTAGACGAAATCGAGCGCGCCGTCACCGCTGAAGTCAGCCACGGCCAAGGGCGTTCCCTGGGGAAACGCTGGGTCTCGTGCGTGAGCCAAGTAGGGAGTCGCCGCGGCAAGTGAGCTGCCATCGCCGAAGGCAACGTAGGGACGGCCATTGGCCCCGAGCAACACATCCAAGTTGCCGTCGCCATCCATGTCGAGCACCTGTGGCGCGGCGTCGATGCGAGCGGCCGGCACGAGCGGGATTTCACTCGACAAGAATGTCGCTCGCCAGACGACCGCGCCTTGATCATCGGAATCGCAAGCATCGACGATGCTGAAGTGCGTCGCGCCTCGCATGGCGTACACGGGCTCGAAGCATGGCGAGTGCTTCGAGTCGGCGAAGATGTTGCCGCTCACTAGGTCACCCACGAGCTGGTCAATGCGACCAGGGATCGAAAGGCGCTCGGTCAGCCCGCCCGTATCCGGATCGGCGAGGTAAAAACCGGTTTCCGTGGGGAAGCTGATGAGAGTCGCAAACGGTGGGGACCATTGCACCGTTCGATCATAGACGCCGACCACTCGAACGCTGGCCTGCCGACGCCGGTAGGAGCTGAATACCTCAGGCACCCAACTGCGGTCCCGACGCCCGTACATCACGCCCAGCGCCCCGGTCGTAAAGGCGATGTCGCTGATCGCGTCGCCTTCGGAGATCTGGTTGATCGTGGGCGAGAGTAGCGTTTTCGGAAACAGCTGGGTCTCGATCAGCGCGCCCTGGGCGTCGAAATGGTTGAACCGGAGCCGGGTTGCCCCCGTCGCGTCGAGCGGTTCACTGCTCATTACCTCTTGTCGCCCGTCAGCATCGAAGTCACCCGCCTTCAGTGTCCACGCTCCGACATCGCTCGCGAGCGACGTCTCGGTGAATTGACCGCTCGGCGGACGACAGATCGAATCGGCATTGCAACCCCAGCCCAGAGGACACTTCCGCTGAACTCCGTTGTCGTCAAATGCACAGTCGAGGCGGCACTCGTTCTCCGTCCCTTTGGGGCGACACAGCGATCCGGGGTACGGATCGAAGGTGTCGCAGTCTTCCGTGCCCAGCTCGATCACCCGGTTACCGCAACCGGTATCGGGAATGCTCGGGAACTCGGTACACGCGCTGCCGAGCAGCCAAAGCGAACCCGTAGCAAGCAGCTGACGCAGTCTCAAAAGGGACTCTCGAGATCGCTCGGAATGCGCGCACGAACGGCAGGTAAACCTGGAGCGCGTTTGGCGGGCTTGACCGGTGCGACCTCCCGCGCGCTGGGCTCCGGCGCTGCGCTCGAAGCAGCGACCGCGCTCGGCGCAACCGAGGGAGCCGCGGCAGCGGGTACGACCACCGGTACGGCCACGCGAGACAGCGCCGATGCAGATGGAGACGCAGCGATTGGGGAGTCGTGCCAACCGCGACTGAACAGCAGGGTCGCGCCCGCGGCGGCGGCTACGAGCAGCAGCCAGAGCGGCCAACGCGAGCGATCCTTGTGCGCCAGGCTCGCGCTGCGCACCATCGCCTCGCGACCCTGATCGGGCTCGGTAACTCCGCCGCCCGATGAAAAAGGCTGCAGTGTGGTGTCGGCGGTTTCGTCCGAAGGCTCTCGATTGAACTCCGAATCAGGCGACGGGCGCGAAAGGCGTGGCGGACCGGAAGGGACGACCGCCCCCGCGCGCTCGGCCGCGCGTGCCAAGTCAGTCAGCGCTTCGGTGGCCGTGGACGGGCGCTGCTCCGGCTTCTTCTCCAACATGCGCAACACGGGCGTATCGAGCTCGGGCGAAAGCTCCGAGCACACCTCCGAGACGCGCGGTGGCGCTTGAATGATGTGCGCCATCAACACTGCGATCGTATTTTCGCCGGTGATGGGCAGGCGCCCGGTCAGGAGCTCGTGGCAAAGCACACCCAGCGCATACACATCCGAACGCCCATCGACGACGTCGCCACGCGCTTGCTCGGGCGACATGTACAGCGGGGTGCCCAACGGGGTGCCACTCACCGTGTGCACTCGGGAATCACCGAGCAGCTTGGCCATGCCGAAATCCAGCAGCTTGGGCACGGTCTCGCCGGTGGAGTCCCAAACCAGATAGATGTTCTGCGGCTTGAGGTCGCGATGCACGACCCCGGCGGCATGCGCTGCGTCCAAGGCTTCGGCGATTGGCCGCAACAGCTGCACCGTGTTCTCCACGCTGCAGCGTCCCTCGCGCGCGATGAAGCGATCGAGCGGCTCGCCCTCGAGCAGATCCATGACGTAGAAGTGGCGCCCATCGGTCAGCTTGCCGAACGAGAAGATATCGATGATGTGGCGGTTCTTGATCTGGTTCACCGCCCGCGCCTCAGCCACGAAGCGCAGCACCGAGTCGGAGTCCGAGCCGGCGATTCGATGCAGCACTTTGACCGCGGCGCGGCGCTTGAGCAGCGGGTGCACGGCTTCGTACACGGTTCCGAAGCCGCCCTCCCCCAGCTTCCGCCCCAGGCGATACTCGCCCGCCATCCAGCCCGTGATCTCGGGGGGAACGCTGTTGGCTTTGGGTAACGGAGAATCGGCCATGAGCGCCCGCGGGCCCGGAAGATAGCATTTGCGCTTCCAAGCTGGACCTCCAAACTCAGCGGCTGAAGCGCAGGTTCACGCGAATCGCCGTGGCAGCGGCGTTTCCGGCGCGATCGAGCGCCGGGACAAAAGTCTGGCTGGCCAGACAGGTGCGGGCCGCCGCGCCAAAACCCTGGCCACGTGGCGACTCGGAGACCAGCTGAGCCTGCGAAACCCGGCCAGATTTCGCGATCGTCACCATCACCCCCACGTCACCCACGTCGTCCAGCGCGGAGCTCGGGAAAAAGCCGCGGCAGGGGTCACCCCCGGGGAGCCGCGGCTTGCGACTCAAGTCCGAGGCCGGCGTGAGGGCATCACCGACGGGCCGCGCTGTCACCGGGGCGAGCGGCGCCTTGCCCGCCACGGGGACGGCGCGCGCTCCGGTCGCACCGAAGTCACCTGTACCGCCAACCGCAACCACGCCCCCGCCGTAGCTGGCCCCGTGCGGATCAGTGGTAAAATCCACGGCTTCTTCAGCTTGCTGCGCGGGAGCCGCGTCAGGCTTGGCGAGGTGCAGCGCGCCGGCGCGTGCCGCGGCGGGCGGAGCCGCGGCCGACACGTGAGTCGGCGCGGCCTTCGGCTCTTCCGGCACGGCGGCTTCGGGCGGCGGCGGAGGGGGCGGCTCGGGGGGTGCAATGAACTCCATCTCCACCGGCGGGAGGGTGCGATCGAGCAACGCAGCCTGGTGGCGAGTGGCGAACAGCAGAGCGGCGGCAGCGTGAGCGCCAATCGCCAAAACCCAGCCAGCGGTCGCCAGGTGATGCTTGCGGGATGCGCGTCCGAACAGCTCCCCGACTAGCGAGTCGAGCGGCATTTCGGTCTGATTCGTGATCATCGTCGGCTCCTGATCCAAGGCGCTAGGGGGTGACGTTCGGCGCTACTTTGGCGGCAGCGAACGCGATCTTGACCGCGCCCGCATCGCGCACGGTGTCCACCACGTGCATCACGCTGCCGTGGCTGGCAGCCACCGATGCCGCAATCACCGTGCGCAGCTCAGGGTTTTGCTGCAGCGCTTGGCGAGTCTGATCGCGGAGCGCCGCGTCGCTTGCGACCGGTTGACCGTTGGCCAGCACTTTGCCCTGCGCGTCGATGCTCAAGGTCAACATGGTTTGGGTCACACCCGCGGTGGCCG
Organism: Polyangiaceae bacterium; assembly: GCA_035273265.1. Classification (GTDB taxonomy): domain Bacteria; phylum Myxococcota_A; class Polyangia; order Polyangiales; family Polyangiaceae; genus PMG-095. The sequence goes on along the minus strand of DATEPG010000243.1, from coordinate 11,967 downwards.
CCTTCGGCAGATCGAGAGGCACACCGTGACCCGCGATCAGCTTGGCCGTCACCATGAAGATGATGAGCAGCACCAGGGTCACGTCCACCAGGGGCGTGACATTGATCCCGTTGATTCCGTCTTCGTCGTTGCTGCTGACACTTGCCATGGGAATTTTTCTTTCGATCAGCCGGGAAGAGTGCTTACGGACGACAGGTTGAAAGCTTCCGATGGTTCGCCGACCGCCGCACGACGCGAACCGGCCTGGGAGGGTTGACCAACGCCGGGCAACGCCGCTTCGCCCTTGGCGTACGCCAACAAGATATGAGTCAATGCATCGGAGTTCGCGAGCGTGGCGCGAATTCTGCGTTGAAAGTAGTTGAAGGCGGCAACCGCAGGAATGGCCACGATCAAGCCGATGGCCGTGGCGACCAGTGATTCTGCAATCGAGCCCATCACATCGCTGGCTGGCCCGCCCGCTCCGCCAACGCCGCCCTTCTGCAGTTGCTCGAAGGCCTGCACGATCCCGATCACCGTACCCAACAGACCGATGAAAGGAGCATTGTTGCCGAGCGTCCCGAGGAATGCCAAGCGCCGCTCGAGCCGCATGCGCTGCAACGCCAGCGCGCTGGCCATCGCCTCTTCGGCGGCATCCGCGCCGCGCCCGATTTGCTTGAGGCCCGCGGCGACGATCGCCGCCTCGGCAGACTTCGAAGCAGCCACGAGATCTCGCGCGCCGTTCAAGTCATGTTGATTCAAACGCTCGGCGAGCGCCTCGGCGAGCTTGGCGATATTCTCACTGACCATGGTGAAGAACCAACCGCGCTCGATCATGATGGCCACGCTCACGACGCTGAGCGCCATCATCAAGTACATGATCGGAGTGGCACCCACCTCGAGTAAAATCTGCTTGGACCGTTCGACGATGTTCGAGTTCATGGCGAGCGACTAAGCACGGCGCGTGCCACCAGGTTCAGCTGCTGAATTCGGCCATTTTTCCAGGCATCCACGCAGACACGGGCGTTCGCGCGCGGACAGCTGTCCGCGTCGTACGGACAGCGAAAAGCGAACTCGGACAGCTGTCCCGATCGGATGCGGACGACAATCGAGCCGCCTTGAAGGAGAACCAAGTGACTCGCAGCGACTGACTGCACTTGGCCCGAACGTTGCTCTAGGCCGGCGCAGAGGCAAATCATGAAACTCAGTTGGATCGCAGTCGCGTGTGCGCTCGCCTATCCGAGCATCGCAGTTGGACAACCCAATGCTTCGGACGCGGCAGCCCTCGTGCCTCCGAAGTTGGTAGAAGACGCCCCGCCCGCCTACCCCGAAGCAAAACGCGCGAGCGGCGAAGCCGCCAACGTCACGCTCGCGCTGACCATCGATCGCACCGGCCAGGTGACGGACGTGGCCGTGCTCGAGTCGGCAGGCCCGGAGTTCGACGACGAAGCGGTCAAGGCCGCTCGCAATCTACGCTTCGAACCAGCGCAGAAGAACGGTGAGGCGGTGCCGGCCAAGATCCGCTACCTGGTCGAATTCAAGCTCGCTCCCCCGAGCGAAGCCGCTGCACCACAGGTGGCGGCCGTAGCGGCAGCACCCACACCCGCTCCAGCTCCGACCGCAGCGGTCGATGTCGCGGTTGCGGCTTCCGACGGTGAAAGTTTGGATCTCGAAGTGCAGGGCGAGAAGCCCCCGCGCGAGCCGACCAAGCACGTGATCGCGGCCGAAGAAATCAGCCGCATTCCAGGCACTAACGGCGACGCAATCCGCGCCATCGGCAATATGCCAGGCGTCGCTCGGCCGCCGGGCGGTGATGGCATGTTGATCGTGCGCGGTTCCTCACCGAACGACACTCAGGTGTTCGTCGACGGCACGAACATTCCGATGGTCTACCACTTTGGCGGTTTATCCTCGGTCATCCCCACTGAAATGCTGGAGAAGCTCGACTTTTATCCAGGCAATTTCGGGCCGCAATATGGTCGAGCCATGGGCGGCGTGGTCGACATCGGCGTTCGCTCGCCGCGCAAGGATCGCCTCGGCGGACTGTTGCAGTTCGATCTAGTGGACGGCCGACTGCTGCTCGAAGGCCCCATCAGCAAGCGTACCCGCTTCATGGTCGCGGGCAGGCGCTCCTGGCTCGACGCTTGGATCGGACCCGTATTGAAAGAAAGCGGCGTGGGCGTGACCAAGGCGCCGGTTTACTACGACTACCAGGCCATGGTGGAACACGACCTCAGCCGCGAGACCACGCTGCGACTGTTCGCGTTCGGCGCCGACGATCGCTTCAAATTGACCTTGAACAGCCCTGACTCGAAGGATCCAGCGATCGGCGGGGATGCCAAGGAAACGAGCAACTTCGGACGCGTTCAAGCGCGGCTCGAAACGCGGCCGTCCAGCAGCACCCGCATCAGCTCGCAGGTCTCGGTGGGTCGTGAAGGTCAGCACATGTCGATCGGCACATTGGGGTTCGACGTCGGCCTCTCCTCGATCGATGCTCGCTCGGACGTCCGAACGCAGATCACACCCTGGCTGACCGCGGTGGCAGGCATCGACATCCAGTACTTGAACTACGACGTGACCTGGAAGGCACCACCGAACAACTTCGACTCCACGCAAAACACGGGGCCACTCTTCGGACGACCGACCGTGGAACTGAAGGGCCAAGGCAACGTGTTTCGGCCCGCCGGATACGCCATGCTCGAGCTCACACCGGCAGCCGGGCTCAAGCTCTATCCCGGGGTGCGCGCTGACTACAACGCGGACACCAAAGGTTGGACCGTGGATCCTCGGCTAGGCGTCCGCTACGACCTCCACGCCGGCTATCCCCGCACCACCCTGAAAGGCGGACTCGGCCTCTATCATCAGCCGCCGCAGCCCTATCAAAGCATCGAACCCTTTGGTAACAAGGGCGTCGGCAGCCCGAGCGCGGTCCACAGCAGCCTCGGAATCGAGCAGGAAATCAGCCACCCGCTCGAGCTATCGGTGGAAGGGTTCTACAAGGATCTGAACCGACTGGTGGTGCCCGTCGCCGCTGCCGACAGCAGCGGGAATGGACAATCTTACCAAAACAACGGTTCTGGTCGGGTCTATGGCTCGGAGTTCTTGCTTCGCTACAAGCCTCAGGGGCGCTTCTTCGGTTGGGTGGCATACACTTTGTCGCGCAGCGAACGGCGCGATGCTGCGAGTGACGCGCTATACACCTACGAGTACGACCAGACGCACATCCTGACCGCGCTCGGCAGCTACAAGCTCGGGCGCGGTTGGCAAGCCGGCGTGCGCTTTCGCTACATCTCCGGCACTCCGTACACGCCAGAACTCGGCGGCGTGATGGACTACGACGCGGGCACCTATGCGCCGATCGGTTCGAGCGATCGCAACTCGGCGCGCACCGGAGCCTTTCACCAGCTCGATCTGCGCATCGACAAGACCTGGACCTTCAGCGCCTGGAAACTCAGCGCATACCTCGACGTACAGAACGCTTACGTGCACCAAAATCCCGAGGGCGTTTCCTACAACTACAACTACTCGAAGAGCTCGAACCTGACTGGGATCCCGTTTCTGCCGATCATCGGCCTGCGAGGCGAACTATGAAAAAGCTAGCAACTGTCGGATTCTTCCTGAGCCTGTCCAGCCTACTTGCGTGCGAGGCGGACTTCGATCCCGGATCCCGCGTCAACTCCTTCCGCGTCCTGGCTCAGCAAACGGACGTCCCGTTCGCCAAGCCGGGTGAAACGGTGAACATCAGCTCGCTCGGCTACGACCCGCAAGGTCGCAGCGTCACCTGGGCCTGGGGTGCGTGCGTGAACCCCGAGGCTTCGACCGTCGAGGGCTGCTTCGACAAGATCGCCGCAGACGCGCTAGTCACGGGCGGCACGGGCATCTTGGCGCAAGGACCCGCGCTGAGTGACTTCAGCTACACGGTTCCGGCGGACACGTTGAGTTCATTGCCGGCGGCCGCCCGAGCCTCGGCGATGGTAGGCGTGGCCAGCATCGCCTGCCCGGGTGACTTGGTCTTCGAACAAGCGTCCAACGGCCTGCCCTTTTCCTGCAAAGAAGTGGGCACCGGGCGTGTCTTCGGGCTCGATGAATACATCGTCGGTTTGAAACGCATTCAGGTGAGAGCCGCGGACCGCAATAGAAACCCAGAAATCGAGCAGGTACTGTTCGACGGCACAGACTGGCCTGAAACAGAGATCAAGCAGGTGCTCGCTTGCGACACCGACGGCAATGACTACGAGCCGTGCGCCGCCGATACCAAGCACAAGATCAGCGCGCGCCCCACGGCAGCCAGCGTGGAGTCCGGTCGCACCGAATTCGGCGTCGACTTCACGGAGCAAGTGATCATTCAATACTACGCCACCGAGGGAGTGTTCGAGAACGAAGTCAAGATTGTCGCCGAACCCGAAACCGGCTGGGCGGCACGCAAAGCGGCGTCGGGCAAAGATCTCACGTTGTGGATGGTCGTGCACGACGACCGCGGCGGAGCCACTTGGGTCGAACGACACGTACACGTGCAGTGACGTTTGCTGAACGCGCCGTGTCCGGCTGGGCACGGCGCGCTTCCGTATTTTACTCGAACTCGAACAGCGGGCATGCTGGCAAGTGCCAACCATGCCAAAGATAGTGTTGACGATCGAAGGTGATCTCGTAGGCCCAATGAGTGTCGGAACCGTGGCCGTAATCCGCGCGATCGAGAAACATTTGGGGCTGTCTCTGGCCCAGGCCAATGAATTCGTGGATCGCTGCGTGTTCGAGGGCGAAAAGGTTACGCTACCCGCGCCCACGCGCGCTGCCGCAGAAGCGCTGCTCGCTGCCTTCGGCCATTTGCAAGCGGCCCCGCGCATTCACGCATCGATTGCGGACTGAACTCGCGCTATGGGAGGCCGGATGGGCATCTCCCCGTATTTGAAGAATCTGCGCGCGCACTTCGGCAATCAGCTGGTCATGGTCCCCAGCGTGGCTGCCATTATTCGCAACCGGGCAGGTCAGGTCCTGTTCTTGGTGCGCGCCGACAACGGGCTCTGGGATCTGCCGGCTGGTGCGATCGATCCGGGAGAGACCCCCGCGCAAGCCATCGTACGCGAGGTTCGCGAAGAGACCGGGCTGATCGTCGAGCCAACCGCGGTTCGAGGCGTGTTCGGCGGGGACCGCTTCCGTGTCCGCTACAGCAACGACGATCTCGTCGAGTACACCGTGATCGTCTTCGAATGCCGCGTGGTCGGGGGCGAACTCGGCGGGCTAGACGACGAAACCGCCGAGCTGCACTTCATCAGCCCCGCGGAACGCCCGCCGCTGACCGTCGAGTTCCCGGACGCTTTGTTCGATCCGCCTGGGACTGGACCCGCGCTGTTTTGAATCCCAGCCCGCGAGCTTACCATCGTCGGTCGAGCCGGCGAGCTTCGCTGCGATCGCGAAGCTTCAGTGCTTCAGGCGATAGCCACTCCGGAGCAACCAGCGCGTGACGGCTAGGCAAGCGAACAGGAACAGCAGGGTCATGCCAAAGCTGGTGCGCACGCTCACGTCCGAAGCATCGTAGAAGCTCCAGCGAAAGCCGTTGACCAGGTACACGACCGGATTGAACAGAGTCAGCTTCTGCCAAAATGGCGGCAGCATCTTGATCGAATAGAAGCTTCCCCCGAGGAAAGTCAACGGAGTCACGATCAACATCGGCACCAGCTGCAGCTTCTGAAAGCCATCTGCCCATAGGCCGATCATGAAGCCGAACAGGCTGAAGGTGATGGAGGTCAAGATCAGAAACGCGACCATCCAAAACGGGTGAGCGATGTCGTAAGTGACGAACAGGCGCGCAGTGATCAAAATGATCGTGCCGATGATCACCGATTTCGAGGCCGCCGCCCCCACGTAGCCCAACACGATCTCGACGTACGAGATAGGCGCGGACAGAACCTCGTAAATCGTGCCCGAAAACTTCGGCATATAGATGCCGAACGAAGCATTGGAAATGCTCTCGTTGAGCAACGACAGCATGGTCAGCCCCGGCACGATGAACGCGGCATAGCCCACGCCCTCGATGTCGGTCATGCGTGAGCCGATCGCCGAGCCAAAGACGATGAAGTAGAGCGAGGTCGAGATCACCGGCCCCGCAATGCTCTGCGAGATGGTGCGGTAGAAGCGCGCCATCTCGAATAGGTAGATGGCGCGGATCGCATGATGATTCATGTTTTCGGCCTGACCAGGTTGACGAAAATGTCTTCCAGCGAGCTCTCGCGGGTCTGCAAATCCTTGAACTCGATGCCGAGCTCCGCCAGCCTGCGCAAGAGCGCGGCCATTTTCGAGCGATCGCGCTCGGCGTGGAAGGTGAACGTGAGCTGCTTGCCCTCGTCGGCGAGCGCGAGTGCAAACTCGGACAACTCCTGGGGCAGCGCCGGCAGCGGCTCTTGAAGCTGCAAAATGAGCTCCTTCTTGCCCAACTTTTCCATCAGGGCAGACTTCTCTTCGACCAGGATGATCTCCCCCTTGTTGATCACCCCGATGCGGTCGGCCATTTGTTCGGCCTCTTCGATGTAGTGCGTGGTCAGGATGATGGTGACCCCGGTTTCACGCAGGGAACGAACCATCTGCCACATATCGCGGCGCAGATCGACGTCGACGCCCGCCGTGGGTTCGTCCAAAAACAGGATCTGGGGCTCGTGCGAGAGCGCCTTGGCGATCAACACGCGTCGCTTCATGCCGCCGGACAGCGTCATGATCTTGCTGCTGCGCTTCTCCCACAGTGACAGGTCGCGCAGCACTTTCTCGACGTGCTCGGGATTTTTGGCCTTGCCGAACAGGCCGCGGCTGAAGCACACGGTGTCCCAAACCGTCTCGAACATGTCGGTCGACAGTTCTTGCGGTACGAGCCCAATCTTCGCGCGCGCGGCGCGGTAGTCACGAACGATATCGTGACCATCGGCGACGACGGTCCCCGACGTCGGGTTCACGGTGCCACATACGACGCCGATCAGCGTGGTCTTCCCTGCTCCGTTCGGGCCCAACAGCGCAAAGATCTCGCCGCGCCGGATCTCCAGATTGATGTTCTTGAGCGCCTGAAAACCGGAGGCATACGTCTTGGTCAGATTCGTAACGGAAATGATCGACTGCACACGCTCTCCCAGGCCCCAGATCTCATACTCTCGAGAAGCGAGCAACACACCTCACTCTCTTCCAGCAAATATCACCAGGGAGGGATTTTCTGGGGTTGATGGTCACGAAGCACGTTCCGCCCCGTCCCAGCCTTCGGCGCCGGTTTTCGTTCTAATCACGCGGACGACGTTGCAGGGTTGTCCCGGTAACCTGGGCCTCTCGACGCACGCCCACGCTCGGCGGCCGGGACTGCGTGCCGCCAAACCAGGCGGATCGCTCAGCGATCCGGCAGTGTCAGCGCGCCGGTTCGGGTGTTAGGTTTCCGGCTTGCAGGTCGTTCCCTCCAACTCTCCTTCGCTCGTCAAGCCCGGGTTCTTCGCCACCAAGGAATTGTTCGGACACACCCGCCGCACATTGCGCCTAGTTTGGGCATCTTCCCCATCCCTATTGGTCTACCTATCGGGGCTGAGCGTGGCGGGCGCGGTGTTGCCCCTTTCGGTGGCCTACGCGGGCAAGCGCATCATCGACGCAGTGGTGCAACAGAGCCGGCCGCTGACCTTGAATTGGGTGGCTCTCGAGCTCCTGTTCGTGGCGCTGTCCGCGGCGACACAGCGCGGACAAGGCCTGGTGCGCTCACTCTTGGGCGCACGCTTGGGCACGGACGTAAACGTGCAGATCTTGGACAAGGCCTTGCGCTTGGATCTGTCTTTCTTCGAGGACGCCGAATTTTACGACAAGTTGACGCGCGCCCGGCGCGAAGCCTCGTCCAGACCGGTGGCCCTACTCAGCGAGAGCTTCACCCTGGTTCAAAATCTGGTCACGCTGCTCGGCTACGCCGTGATGTTGGCGCACTTCAGCGCTTGGATCGTGCTTGCGCTGCTGCTCGCGACGCTCCCCGCAACGCTCTCGGAAATGCGCTACTCCAAGATCGCTTTTCGGATCAGGAATTGGCGCTCGCCCGAGTCGCGAAAGCTCTTGTATCTGGAGTACGTGCTGGCCAATGACGAGCACGTGAAAGAGGTCAAGCTGTTCGGCATTGGTCCGCACCTGCTCGACCGCTACCGCACGCTCGCCGAATCGTTCTTCGAAGAAGACAAGAAGCTCGCGATCCGGCGCGCGCTGCTCACTCATGCTTTCAGCCTGATCGGCACGCTCGCTTTCTACGCCACCTACGCGGTCATGGCGGTGGCCGCGGCGCTGGCACGCATCACGCTCGGCAATCTGACCTTGTACGTGGTCTCGCTTCGTCAAGGTCAGCAGGCCTTTCAATCGGTGTTGAGCGGTATCGGCAATTTGTACGAGCACAACTTGTATATGTCGAACTTGTTCAGCTACATCGAGCTTTCTGAAGCGAGCGAGCGAGCTCAACAAGAGCGCGCCACGCATCGGCTCGGAGTGGCAGCTAGCGACCAAACCGGGATCCGCTTCGAGAACGTGGGCTTTCACTATCCCGGCAAAGAGACCTGGGCCTTGCGTCACATCGATCTAGAGATCGCACCCGGTGACAGCATCGCCTTGGTCGGCGAAAATGGCGCGGGAAAGACCACCTTCGTCAAGCTCTTGGCCGGGCTGTACGAGCCCAGCGAGGGGCGCATCGTGCTCGACGGACGCGATCTGTCGACTTGGGATCCAGAAAAGCTGCGCCAACGCTTCGGCGTATTGTTCCAAGACTTCAACAAGTATCAACTCAAGCTGCGCGAAAACATCGGCCTGGGCAGCGTAGCTCACCTGGCAGACCAGCCGCGCATCGAACGGGCGGCGGAACGAGGCGGCGCGAGCGAGCTGCTCAGCACGCTGCCCGGCGGGCTCGACGCGCCGCTCGGACATTGGTTCGAAAAAGGCAGCGAACTATCGGGCGGGCAATGGCAAAAAGTCGCCTTGGCGCGCGCCTTCATGCGCGAAGAAGCCGACATCTTGGTGCTCGATGAGCCCACCGCAGCCCTGGACGCAGAGTCCGAGCACGCCGTCTTCCAGCGCTTCCGCGAACTGGCCAAAGGTCGCACCACGATCGTGATCTCGCACCGCTTTCCCACGGTGCGCATGGCCAAGAACATCATCGTGCTCGAGCAAGGGCGGATCGTCGAACACGGCTCGCACGAGTTTTTGCTGCAAGAAGACGGCAAATACGCGCGCATGTTCAAGTTGCAGGCGCAGGGCTATCAATAGTCGACCTTCCTCGAGCCTGACTCGAGCTATTTGTCGAAGCGGGTCCGGGCCCAACTGACCAGTTGCCCGGGTGCGCCGCGTTCGAGTGTCGGAGCGAAGCGCTTGCGCCAATCACCGTGGGCAAGTCGCCGTTTGCCGCGGACTTGATCGGTAGTCATCAGATACGTCTCGGCGTCAGTGCCGTCGGCCAGGCGAATCGTTGCGCGCTGAAACAGAATCGGAACTTGGCGGGCGACGTCGATCTGGCGGCGAGTCTCGAGCTCCACGGCGTAGAGTTCACCATGAACGGCTACTTTCCCATCGGGGATCAGCGCGGCGTACACGTTGAGCTCGACCAACTGGTACAGCGGCTCGGTCAGCGCGGGGCCGAGCGACTCCGCCTTGGCCAAGAGCGCGTGGTCGCGCTCACCGGGCAAAAGCGTGCCATAGAAGAACATCCGGCACGGCTTCACCATGGAAATCATGGGCTATGCTTGGCCAGGAACCGACGCACCTGGGCCACTGCATTCGTCAGATCTGCTCCGGTTTTCCAGTCGTGAACGAGTTCTGCGCGCGGCGCCAAGCGCACGATTTCCTCGGAAATGGCGCTCGGGTGATACACGTCATTTCCGCGTAGGACGAGCAGGGGAACGGGGCAGGCGGTGACCGCCTCGCGGCCGACGCTGAACACGAAATCCCCATCGTACATGCGGGAGCGGAACGGCGGCAACGCTTCGTCCGCAACGTCCGTCCGGGTTTGCTTGAGCTCGGCGCTCCAGCTGTCGAACAGTTCGTAGAACACCGCCCGGTTGCTGCCGCTATCGCCAATGGGCTGTTGCAGCACCGCCGCACTGACGCGCTCGGGGGCCCGGGCGATCAGCGACAAGGCGAACGCGCCGCCGATGCAGCCGCCGAGTAAATGACAGCGTTCGATGCGCAGTTCATCCAGCAACGCAAGCTGGTCGTCCGCATACGAGTGCCAACCGTCGGCAGCGCTGATGGGTGCGCGCGAGCCGCCCGCGTTGCGCTGATCCATCGCGATCACGCGATACTGGCCGGCAAACTCGCGGATCGGGTGGAACGGCGCGCGCTCCCAGACGGAGACCGCAGAGCGCATTCCGCCCGGGGCGAGCAGCAGGAGCGGGTAGCCGCTGCCATGCTCTTCGTATGAGATCGCGATCTCGCCGCGACGCAAGGTCGGCATGGCGCTTACCATGGCATGCCGAGCTTTTCCCTGCTAGCCCCGACGGCGGTGACACTGACCACGCTGGCCGCGCTACAGCAACGATTCCTTGCCCTGAGCGCGGAGCTCGGCGCCCAAGATTGGACGCTGCTCGGCGCGCTCGCGACCGAGCAAGCTTTGCCCCAAAGCGTGATCGAGCAACTGAGCCCACCTCCGGCGATGCCTGGCGCTGCGTGGCTAAAGCGAGCGCAGACCGCCGGCTGGGTCGTCTCGGCGCGCCTGCAGCGCAGCGGCTCACTCAAGCCGCACTTCTCGGTCCACCCCGACTACGAGCAACTCGTGCTGCGCCGGCTCGCCGGCACGGGCGAGCTCGACGAGATCGCTGCGGCCATGCGCACGCTGCTGACGGTCCGCTCGGTCAGCGATCTGGCCTTGGCATTGCAGGCGGGCAGGCTGGCAGACTTTCAGCGCCGCTACGCGGCTCGCAAGCGCGCGCCGGAGTCGGGGCCTAGCACCCGCGCCGAGTGGCTACGGCGCTCACTATGTGAGCCGTTCGATCCCGCTTGGTTGACGCGAGTCTGGGGCACCGACGCCGAGCGGGTTGCTAGCCTGGTGCTGGCTGAGTGCCTGATCACACCCGTTGCCTGCGACGAGCTGTACGCCTGGCTCGAGCAGCGCAGTGAAACGGCGGGCGCCGAGGCAGATCCGGATCTGTGCGCGGCGCTCTATCAGCATGCCCTCCTGCGCGGTCAGCTCTCGCGCGTAGCGCGCTTGGTGCCGCTCGTTTCTAGCTCGACTCGTCTGGCCTTCTCCGTGGCCACGCGCTTCGTCGAAGGCGATTTGGCCGACGCGCAACGCAGGCTCGATCAGCTGCTGTCCGGAACTCGCAAGCGAGAGCCCATTCCGGACTGCGGGGGCCTCGCGCCGCTGCTGGCACTCCTGCTGTGCTCGCGCGACAGCGAAGACGGACGCGCAGCGGCCAAGCGCGTCTTGAGCGCCAGCGATGGTGAGCTCGGCCGCGGTGGGCTACGCTCGCTGCGCATCTTGCTCCGGCATTTGTCGGAAGCTCCAGAAGAGCAGCGTCGCCTCGACGTGCATCAGCTGTCACCCGAGATCGGTGCTTGGGAAATTTTGATCCTGGCGCTGACCGTGAATCTGCATTCACCGGACAAGTGGGCGCGCGCCAATTGGTGCCAAGACGTGCTCCGTCGAGCGCGCCAGTGGCAAACGGCAGGCTACGCTTTTCTAGCGCGTCAGGGCCTATTTTTGGCTCAGATGCTGAACGAAGAGCACTTCGATCAAGAACTGCTCCGGCTCGGGTTCGAGCTCGATCTGCAGCGTTCGCCCCGCGAGCTCGTGCTTTGGGATCTGATCTCGACCAAGCCCGAGTGGCAAAAAGCTCTCGAAGCGCTGGCCCAGATCTCCGAATCGAAGCCGCTCGCTCGCGACACGGCGCACGGCTACCGCGTCGCTTGGTACGTCGACATGGTGCGCGGGGAACTCAACCGTCCTGCGCTGCAAGAGTGTCGCCCTGGGGACGGGTGGAGCGACGGACGCCGCGCGACGTTGGCCGAGCTTCA
>DATEPG010000242.1:0-35491 GCA_035273265.1 Polyangiaceae bacterium | reverse complement strand
GACGCCCGCGCCTGCACTCGAACCACCGACACCCGCGCCCGCGCTCGAGCCACCGACGCCCGCGCCCGCACTCGAGCCACCAACACCCGCGCCGGCACTCGAGCCACCAACACCCGCGCCGGCGCCACCTGCGCCCGCCCCGCCAGCACCGCTACCGCTCTTCCCGGCACTGCCGCTCGTCCCAGCGCTGCCGCTCGTCCCAGCGCTGCCGCTCGTCCCAACACTGCCGCTCGTCCCGACACTGCCGCTCAGCCCGACACTGCCGCTCAGCCCGACACTGCCGCTCGTCCCGCCACGACCGCTCGTCCCGCCCGATGCGCGCGCGCCAGCGGCTCCGCCACTGGCCGGCAGATCGGGCTCCCCAGTCGAGGTTGCGCAAGCCAGCGGCAGAATCAGCACGGTGCTCAACAACAGGGACGCTGTGGGAAATCGCATGCTCGAAAAGGCTAGCACGCGTTCATTGCGCTCGGTCAGCGGAGCTCTGTCGAACTCAGCCTAGGTCGCATATCGTGGCCAGTGGGATGGGGTTACCCAACCGCATACTCTTCCGGAGACGAACACACGGCTGTCACGGATCTGCAGAGGCAGGATCACGTGAGGCGACCAACACGGCGCCCATGCCGGCGCGTTCGGCGGCCATGATGCCGAGCAAACTATCCTCGAAGACCAGGCACTCTGCTGGGGCGACGCCCATCCGTTTGGCGGCGAGCAGAAACAAATCCGGCGCGGGCTTGCCGTGTTCGACATCTTCGACGGTGACGACGATCGGAAATAGATCAGAGACTCCGATCGTGCGCAGGGTACGAGCAACGGTCGGGGCATCGCCGCCCGAGGCGACGCTCACGGGGCAGCCTGCCTGCGCGCGCGCGCGCGCATAGGCCACGACTTCGTCGATCGGCTTCACTCCGAGGGCGAGCACATCGTACTCGGCGCGCTGCGCCGCGGACACCAGAGCCGGGTCGAGCGCCGTGCCAAATTCCGCGTTCAGCTCGGCCACGGTGAGCTCGATGCTCTTGCCGGCCCGGCTCATGAACAACTCCCAGCCAAAGTCGAACGTCGCCCCATACTTGCGTAAGGCGGCGACCCAGGCGCGCTGATGCAGCGGCATGGAATCGGCAAGGGTGCCGTCACAGTCGAAGATGAACGCCGAATATTCGCGACTCGGCAGATCGAACAAGGAGCCACTCACGAGCGACTCACTTGTCCGGGTCGGCGCCTTTGCCCATCACGTGATAACCTTTGTCCACGTACACGGTGGCGCCGGTGATGCCGGTAGCCAGCGAGCTGGACAAGAACGCGGCCACATTGGCGACTTCGAGCGTGGTCAGCTTTTGCTGAATCGGCGCGTTGCGCTCGTAGTAGCTGACCACGTCGTCGATGATGCCGGTCACGCTCGCGGCGCGTGAAGCGTACGGCCCCGCGGAAATCGTGTTGACGCGGATGCCGTAGTCGCGGCCCGCTTCGTACGCCAGCACGCGCGTGTCGCTCTCGAGCGCGGCTTTGGCGGCGTGCATGCCGCCGCCGTACCCGGGGATGACCCGCTCGCTCGCCAAATAGGTCAGCGACAAAAACGATGCCCCGGGGCGCAACAGCGGCGCCCAGCGTTGAACCATCGAAACCAGAGAGTAGGCGCTGACGCCCACGGCCGCCAGGTAGCCCGCGCGGCTGGTCTTCAGCAACGGCAGGTGCACTTCAGGGCCGTTGGCCAAGCAGTGGATCACGATGTCGAGCGGCTTCTCGCCAAAGTCACTGACCAGGCGCGCGGCGGCACCGGCAATGCTGAAGTCTCCGCGGCTCGCGTAGCGCTTGCTTTCGCGTACACTTTCCGGCGCGTCTTCCAGCCTGTCGTACGCGGCGTCGACGGGGTAGATGCGCTCGAATTCGAGCATGGAGCCGTCGGACATGTGACGCGATGCGTCGAGCTTGCCGCGCTCCAATAGCTTTTCGAAGATCCCCATCGCCGGCGGCCAGGTTCCGGCGACGACGCTTGCGCCCGCTTCCGCGAGCGCTTTGGCGATTGCAAAGCCGAAGCCGCCGTCATCCGCAATTCCGACGACGAACGCGCGGCGTCCAGTCAGGTCGATTTTCAGCACGGCGGGTTTATCTCCGATCTCCTGCGTCAACGCAAGGCCATGGAAACTCGCGGTTTACCAGGCCCAAGCGGCGGGAATTCACGAGCTGTCGTTCGGCCAGGCCGAAATTCGGCGCAGATGCCGCGATTCTGGAACGCTCGGCCAGAGCTGCGGGCCTTCAGGCTGTCAGCGAGCCTCGATCTTCCTTTGGACGCCATCCACCTGTGAAGAGAGCAAGGCCACTGCGACGTCCAGACTGAGTGCGCCATCCCGCAGGGAAGGACTGCACTCCTCCCGACGAATCACACACGCGAAGAAGTTCGCTAGCTCATCCAGGAACGGTTGATTGCGCGAGACTTTCGCATAGCTGTGATGCTCGAGCGAATTTCCCGATTCGTCGCGATGCTCGAAGTAGCGCCCGCTCAAGCTCCAGACCAGCTTGCCGCGTTCGCCGAGCACCGTGACGCTGCGCTGCGCCGGGCGCTGCACGAAGTCTTGGTGCAGCTCGACGAACAGCGGGCTGCCGTCAGTTTGCGAAAACTCGAGCAAGGAGAGCGCAACGTCGTCCACGTCCACCTCGAGTGACGACACGTGACCGCCCATCGAGAACACGCGCCGCGGAGCGCCAAACAGCGCGCATAAATAGTCGATCTCGTGGATCTGGGAGAGCGTGGCTCCGCCGCCGAGCGCGCGATTCGAGGCGTACACTCGGCGGTAGTCCTCGTACGGATGAAGGCCCGGCAAATATTCGCCCACTTCAGCCCGCACCGACAGCAGTTTGCCCACGGCGCGCGCGCTGAGCAACTCGCGCAGGCGCACGAACCCAGGATGATAACGGAGCTGATAGGCGACGCAGGTCACGAGCTTCTGCTGCTCGCAGAGCGCGACGAGCTCACTCACCCGATCGAGCGAATGCGACAGCGGCTTCTCGATGAACAAGTGACAGCCGTGACGTGCGGCCTCGAGTGCGACCGACACGTGTAAACTGCTGGGGTTGGTGACGAACACCACGTCCGGGCGACTCGCGAGCGCTTGGCTCAAGTCCGAACTCAGAGAAACGCCGTATTTTTGCTGCAAATCGACGCCGGGCACGACTTGCAGATTGTCGTCGAGCGTTTGCCGCTCACCGCGTACGCGGTACGCCACGACTTCGACGGAGTCGCCCAAGAGCATGCGCAAGTTGCGCAAGTGCCGCTGACCGATCCCGCCCAAACCAACGAACAAACATCGCCGAATCGCTTGGTGTCTTTCCGCAGAACTGGCTTGTGTCACGGTGGTTGGCTGTGAGAGCTGCACTAAGCCGCCTTTCGCGTTCGTAGTCGACCCGGCAAAAACCCCACGAGCTCGTGGCCGATTTTGGCTTGAACCATCTGTTCTCCGTTCGAGACGGGCTACTGCAAAGCGCGTTCCTGCTCAGTTAGATAGCGACGACCAACCGCAACACTTGCTCTGTCGAAACGCGGACGAATTCGATCGTTTCAAGGGCGTCGGCAGCAAAACGGCCGTTTGCGTCAGCGGTTTAGAGGCGAATGTCGAGGCATCGACAGCTGACCATAACGCAACGCTGGCTTTGCCTCGACGGCGTGACAACGCCATTCGCGCAGACCATCACGACCCGAGTGATCAACCCGCAGCCGCGCGAGTCAACGAGGCAGCAACACCTGGCCGAGCTCAAAGTGCCTCTCCAACACGAACGCGAACGCAGTAAAGGCTCACTTTCGCAACGCGAAACGCAATCGCGAACGCCATCGCCGAGGCGAACGCAGTCCAACCTGACTCGCTGGGCGAGCGCGAACGCGGGCCCGTGACCGCAGTCCCATCCTGGGTCTGCTCTCAGAATGGGATGTGATGGTCACGAGGCCGCCCGCGCCCGACTCAGCCTTCGGCGTCCAGCTCCGGCACCCAGCGCCAATACGGGGTGCGATGCTGGCTCGCGATCGCCCAACCGTCCGGGCGCGACCGGCGCCGGGAAGAGCCCGCCGCGTCCGGCCAAAACGGGTAAGCGATTCAGCCCAGGTGAGCCATTCAGCCCAGGCAAGCCATTCAGCCCAGGCAAGCCATTCAGCCCAGGCAAAGCCATTCAGCCCAGGTAAGCGATCCTTAGTAACGCCCCTTCAGTGCCGTCTAGTTCCGCGCGCTGGCTCGCGCGGCAGATCATCGACGCGGATCGCCTTCGGCTCGCTGGGTTCGGGCGGCACTGCCGTTTTGGCCGTGGCCGGTGCGCGAACGGCCGGACCGGCGCCGAGCGCCGAGCTCCCACCAGCCGCTGACCCCAGCTGTGGCGACGGCGCGGCTGCTCCCGCGGCCGGAATGATTGGCAGCGGGTCTTCCGCCCGCGTGCGCAGCCAGACGAATACGACCAGCATTAACGCCGCAAAGGCGCTCACGAGCAGCCAAACATGCCGGCGATCGCGAGCGATGGCTGCAATTGCATCCCGGAGCTCGGTCTTCAGCTTTGCCGTCAGCTGGCGGTTGACGCGCGAAGCGGGACTCGGCCTCACGGTCGGTTGCCCGGAGACCGTGAGTCGTCCGGGTGGCCTCAGATTCCGCACTGTTATGGCGCGTCCGGCCGGCATGGATTGCAGATCTGGAATGGCCAGTTGCATAGTCGGACTGCTTTCGTTTCCTTCCATCTGGGCATAGGTGAGTCGCAACACGTGTTGCATGGTCGCGGCGTCGGGAAAGCGCGCGGCCATGTCATAAGCCAGCGCCCGATCAATGAAAGCAATCAAGCTCGGATGCAGATCTGGCCGGCGTTCGGCGATCGAGCGAGCAGGGCGTGTCGCCGCCAGGGCCAACGTTTCTTGCGCGTTCTCACCAGCATGCACGAATTTTCCGGTGATCAACGTGTACAGCGTTGCACCGACGGCCCACAAATCCGTACGCCCATCGACATCCTGCCAGCGGCCGCGCGCTTGCTCAGGGGCCATGAATGCCGGGGTTCCCATCGCGCTCCCCGCGAGGGTCGTCAGCGGCGTGCTGAGCTCGCGCACGCGGGCGATACCAAAGTCGAGCACTTTGACCGTCCCGTCGCGGGTCAAAAACATGTTCTCGGGCTTGAGATCGCGGTGAACAATGCCCCGGCCATGCGCTGCCGTGAGCGTATCGAGCAGCTGATCGACCAACGAAAGAGCCTCGTACGGCGACAAGGATCGATCTTTTCTGCGCCAGCGATGCTCAATGGTCTCGCCATCCAGCAATTCCATGACTAGGAATGCGAGGCCATCTTCTGTAACGTCGTCGTAGTCGACAGCGACCGCACCGCGTTGCGCGACGGAATTCGCAATGTATCCTTCTCGAAGGAAGCGCTTCCGAATCGCTTCGTCTTTCGACAATTCGGCGTGCAGCAACTTGATCGCAACACGCTTTTTGTTGCGATGTGTTGCGGAGTACACCGCCGCCATCCCCCCTACACCCAATAACTGATCGAGATGCCACTTTTTCTTGAGCACTGTGCCGATGCGCGCTCTCGCGTCGCGAACGCGCTCGGTCATTGCCTCGAGATCAACCGGCATCGTAGAGAGTGTGCTAACTTAGCACGACCTAAACCAGAGCGTCCGAACCGAAAGCGTACCCCGGGATATCTCGGGATTTTCGCCAAGCGGTATCGGCCTCACCCAAGCGACAACTCGACTTGACGAGTGTCGCATTCTCGTGAGAGAGGGCAAGCATGGCCTCGGCCAAGCGTGATATCCGAAGCATCATCGATTCGTTTTCCGACGACCTCATTCTAATCGCGCAAGAGATCGCTCGCGAGCGAGTCGAACGCGCTGTTTTAGAGTGGCAAGCCAAGAACGAAAAGCTCTTGGCCAAAAAGTCGATTCAAGACGAAAAGGCCCAGCGTCTCGAGGAAAAGGCGCGCAAAAACCAAATGGCGCTCGAGCGCATCGAGCGCGTCGCTGAAAAGCGCCGCGCGCGTGAAGAGCAGAAAGCCGCCGAACGCGCCCTCCGCCTCGAGCAACGGATGATCTCGGACAGCACCGAGAAGCCGGAAAAGAAGCCCGGCCGCGGTCGCAAGAGCGGAGGCTTACTCGCCGAAGGCGCGAGCAAGAAGGAGCCGACCCCTCCCCCGCTGTTCGTCCACAAGCGCCGGCGCGATGGCGAGATCCAGCAGCTCAAGCGCGACGAACCAGCACCGCCTACTGCAGTTGCACCGAGCAATGGCGCAAACAGCAATGGCGCGCCCGCCCCGGTGGCGCCTGAGCAATTGAGCCTCGGGCTGTAGGCCCCTTCTAAGGGCGCTGCTGCAACTTGTAGGTACGCACTGCGAGGGTGGATTGCTCCCGAAAGCGCAGTACGCACGAGGAGTTCGAAGTCTGAACTCCTCGTGCCCGTTTGTCGCTCGCCACGACGAACGCCAGAATATTTCAACCACTCGTTACGACGCCGAGCTCGAGTTGCAATTCGCGCACATTGTCCCAAGTTGACAACTCGAATCGAAGGTCATTCCAGCAGGCATTGAGAAGTGAAGTAGCCGTGTCATCGCGCCGTGCGTGGTAGTCGCGCTTGTGGCCTATCAGCCGAGAAGCTAACCTCGACAAAGCTTGGTTATGGCAGGACCGCTTCGCAATCGAGGCGGCAACTCGCCACAGCGACGCGAGACTTACAAGGCCTCTTAGACTCCCCGCACGATGCGGCCAGGCACAGGAAATCCAGTCAAATGTCCAAATGGTTCCGCCACAGCGCACTCGCACTCGCCCCACTGGCGAGCGTACTTCTCGCAGCATCACCTGGGATTGCGGGACCGGGGCCGCTCAATAAAGACTACGGCGGCAACCTGAGCATGACGCTCTACACGCCGACCACGCCTGCCGCGTCGCCAGCGATCTTGGTCGCAATGCATTACTGCACGGGGAAGGCGAGCAACGCCACGTGGTTCGACGCCGCAGCTGAGAAGTATGGCTTCTACGTCATCGCTCCGGACGCGGGTAAACAGTGCTTCGACGCAAGCGCCACTCGCGCGGGCGATCGCGCAGATGTCGTCAAGATGGTGCAGTACGTGATCACCCAGAAAAAGACTGACAAGAATCGAGTCTTCGCGGCTGGGTTTTCGTCGGGCGGATGCATGGTCAACACCCTGCTTGCCATCTATCCAGACGTGTTCGCTGGCGGCTCCGCCCTACCCGGGTTTCCCGCCGGAACGTGGCCGGCCGGCGACACGGTCTGCACTCAGTGCGGCAACAGTATGTCGATGCCGCCCAACAAGACACCGCAGCAATGGGGCGATATGGCGCGCACTGCCTTTGCTTTTACCGGCACCCGCCCCTGCGTTCAGGAATGGGTCGGCGGCGGCGAAGAATACTCCTTCAAGAATTATCTTCCCGCGGTCACCGCGCAGTTTACTAACCTCATGGACCTGGGTGCCGGCACCTCTGGAACCGGCGCCCCGAGCGGCTGGACTCGAACTGTATATAAGGACAGCGCCGGAAACGTGAGGCTCGAAACAAATCTCGGTCCAGCAAGTCAGAAGCATGATCTAACCGGGGCAAACCTAGCTGGTCAGGTTGTTAGTTTCCTCGGTCTCGACAAGCCGACGGGCGCTTGCGGGCTCACAACCGGCGGTGGTGGCTCGGGCTCTGGCGGCGCATCCGGCGGCGGCGGCACCACGGCAACGGGCGGGGCGTCCTCGGGCTCTGGCGGTACAACAGCGGCCGGCGGTAGCCCCACGGGCAGCGCCGGCGCGGGCACGACCATGGGCGGCGCACCAACGACGGCCGGAGCGCCTGGCAGCGCCGGGGCTACGACGAGCAGCGGCGGTGCCCCCGGCAGCGCCGGAAGCGCAACAAGCACGAGCGGAGCGCCCGGTAGCGCTGGCGCAAAGCACGCCGCTGGTGCGGCCGGCGCGACCAGCGGCGACTCTGATTCAGGCTGTTCGTTCTCGCCAGTCGGAACTACGTCGAACCATTCCAACGTGGCCGCCATGCTCGGCCTCACTGCCATGTGCATCGGCGCCGCACGACGTCGAAAGCACGCGACGTAACAACGGCGATCGTCGCCATCCCAAGCCGACAACATTTCGCATCTCTGCGCCCCACTAGTAGCGGCCATGTCTAGTGTTGGGGCACTGGGCGACGGCGCGCTCGATGAGCATTGTGACACCGGTCGAAGCGACGGGCACCAGCAACGCCATCCCGCTCACAGCGGGCTGCACGACGTCATGCGGGCTACTCGTCGACCACACCCTTCAGTGCGGGCGCGACAACTTCGCAGGCAAGCCTCAATCAACGGCAGCTGAAATACCGATTTGACCCCACCAATCTGCGACGCGCGCGGCGAAGACGCCGGGCAAGGCGGCGAGGCCGGAGAGAGCAACTCGTCCGAGGCCGGTGCGGGCGGAACTACCGCGCAGAGCGCAGGCGCAGGTCAGGGGGGTGGCGCCACGGCTGGCAGTGGAGGCGCCGCTAGCACCTCACCGCATCCGGTTCAGCTCGCGATCGGAACCTTGCGCATCTGCGCACTGATCAGCGACGGTCGCGTCTACTGTTGGGGTCAGGGACTTCTTGGAAATGGCATCGGCGCTTCCGAGGGATCGGCGACACCGGTCGAGGTGCCGGGGATCACCAATGCCATCAAGCTCACGGCTGCTGGAGGCACGACATGCGCGCTCCTTGCAGATCACACCATCAAATGCTGGGGCAGCGACACGCAAGCGCAAATCTCGGCCGATGGCTTCCCGTCGAACGATTATCTTACTCCCCAATCCGTTGGCGGAATAAACAGCGTCAATGACGTGCTCACGACCGGCTGGTCCACCTGCGCGCTCTTGTCGAACGGGACAGTACGGTGCTGGGGAAGTAGCGACGGGGGCGGGGGCGGGACAGCGAGTGCGATCAAGACCATGTCTTCCCTTAGCGGCGCGACCCGCCTCGGCGGCAACGTTTGCGCCGTGCTCTCGGACAAGACTGTCAAGTGCTGGAACGGCGTTGGCGGAACGCCGACAGCGCGAGCCGGTCTGCCGGCAAACATCACGCAAATCGCCGGCAACTGCGCGCTATCGAGCGACGGTAGCGTTCGCTGCTGGGGGCCCGGCGGTCAGGGTCAGATCGGCAACGGTCTGACGGACGATCAGACAATACCGCAACAGGTGCAAATGCTGGGCGCAGCGACATGGATCGGCTCGGGCAACGTGCACGTTTGCGCCATTATCTCCGATCAGTCGTTCTCTTGCTGGGGCAAGGACGGGTTCTTCAGCCCCATTGACTACGGTCCGTACCCGTTGCCCATCAGCGGCCTCGGCAAGGTGATCGCTGCCGCCGCGGGCGGTGACAACACCTGTGTGATCGAAAGCAACAGCACGGTCAAGTGCTGGGGTTCAAACCTGAGCGGCTATCTACTCGGTCCGAATGGGCCGAGCGGTAATGCCTTGACCCCAGTTAGGATTGCCGGCTTACCGGGCGGAGGCTGACCCTACGCAGGGCGTCACGCTGGCTCGTGCTAGGGCAGCCCCGAGTGGCAACTGTGGCAGGTCGGTGGAATCACGCTTGCCTGCTTGGCGGTCGTGTCGAGCCAACGAATGAGCTTTGCTCCTTCAGCGAGTGGGCGATTGCCCATGCATTGCCCGGTCGTGAACGTCTTGTCTGGCGTGCGCGTCAGAAACAGCAGGTACTTTCGTTCTGGCTCGACCACATAGAGGCAACCGGAGCCCGTCGTGATCCAAAACTCTTGGTTCACCTCGCTCTTCCAGGCGCGTTCGATGAACAGGGAGACGGAAAAGCCTCCTAGCTCCGGGCGCGGTTCGACCTGAACGACCTTGGCCAGCACGATGGCGTTTGCCGGGCGGTAAGCTTCAGCTGGTGAACTAGGACCGATACAGCGGCAAGCGTTGATTGTCTTGACCGCACCCAAGACACAAAGTCCCATACTTACGCCGAGCCAGACGATTTTGGCTCTGCGAGTCAAGCGTAGTCCGATTTGCTCCAGTTGCGAAACTGGTTCATCACGACGAGGACGTCGTGCTCGCACGCGGAATCGACCCTACCGATGATGTGTGGATCATATAGATTCCCCATCAAACACGGCAGCAGGGATCGCTCAGCTGCTGCGTCATGGCCGGACGCTCCGTTGACGTGCGCGAGTTCGTGAATCAGCGTCGCGGCTAGCGTCCATTGGCCCATACGACAATCGAGCAAGATACGTGGCATCGCTGTAAGGCAGCCACTGCCATCCAGCAACCGGCGACGGCGCCACGTGCCTCGAAGTCGGGGTATAAATCTGCGGCATATCGACCTCCTCAAGCACCCTGCGTCGGCCCCAGCCGTCGCGGACCTGTCTCCCTGCGCGCAGCCCGGTGCGCTGTCAACGCAACGCCCAATCAACGCCCAGCCGATCGTGTTTCGTCGCGTAGCCCGTAGAGGGCCGAACGCTTCGAATGATCGGGCGTCGGAGTTCCCAATTGGCATCGAGCGCGCGCGGCCAGCGAAGGTCGAGCTCGAGTTCGCCCACCGCGCGCTTTTGAGTCGAGATCGCTTGGCTTAGCGCCGACGGCCGAGCAGGCGGAGCAGGTACAAGAACAGGTTGATGAAGTCGAGGTACAGCATCAAGGCGCCTTGCAGCGCCACTTTGCTCTGTTGATCCGGGGTGCTCGAGGAGGCGGCGAAGGCCTTCAGCTTCTGTGTGTCGTAGGCCGTGAGCGCCGTGAACACGATCACGCCGACGAAGGTCGTCAGCCAGTACATCATCGGGCTGTTCAAGAAGATGTTCACGATCGAGGCGATGATCAGGCCGATCAGGCCCATCATGGCGAAGTTACCCACGCCCGTCAGATCGCGCTTGGTCACGTAGCCGTAGGCGCTGAGCGCGCCGAACGTGCCCGCGGTGACGAAGAACGTGCTGCCGATCGATGACGCGGTGTAGACCAGGAAGATGACCGACATCGTGAGGCCATTGAGCACCGCGTAGGCGAAGAAGAACGCCGCCGCGGCTCCCGTGCTGAGCTTTTCGACGACCTTCGAGAACGCCAGCACCATGCCGAACTCGGCGATCAACAGTCCGTAGAAGACGATCCGGTTGCCCAAGATCATGTTCACGAGCGACTCGCTCGAAGCGACCACCGTCGCGGTCACGCCGGTGGCAAACAAGCCTCCTGCCATGTAGGCATACACCTTGCGAAAGAACGCGCTGCTATCAACGCGCGTTGGTGCGCCCGCCAGGTGTTGAGTGTACGGATTGTATGAATTCATCGGAGTTACCTTCCAGAATAGGTCGTCGCTTCGCAATCATCCCAGCGCCGGGCGCCCAACGCAATCAGCGGCGCCTGTTCCAGGCGCAAACGAGCTCGTGCAGCTCCTGATTCCGCTCGGCTCCGGCAAATCTGGCCCGCGTTGCCCCAGACCGTGCCGGACATCGACGCCACGCCAGCCAACCGGGCTATGGAGCTATGGCCGGAGTAACCGCGGCAGTGCGACTGCGCCGAGCAGCGCGAACGCGGCCACGGGCAGCGAGTGGCCAACCAGCAGGTGCAGCGTGTTCTTCGCCGGGCACTGAAGAAAGAGCGCCACGCCGGCCCAGGCGCCCGCGGCCGCACCCAGAGCGGCTGCGCGGCTCACCGGCGCGGCCGGAACGGCCCGCCGAAGCGCGAGAGCGAAGGCGGTGAGCGTCAGCGTGCCGACCGCGACGGCGACCAGCGCGCAGGGTAAGCCCAACGGGTGAAGCGCGCGCGCCGCCGCATCGCCCAGCGCGGTACCGAGCGGCGCGACGTTGGTCAGCACGGTGTAGAGCGGCGCGACCGCGACTGCCGCGATCACCAGCAGTGTCGCTTTGGAGCCGAGACCGCGGCGGCCAGGAAGGAGCGCAATGCCGGTCGCCATGCCGGCGAGCAGCAGTAGCACCAACAAGCGCTCCGCAAAGGCGACGTCAGCCAAGACTGCCAGATCGACGCGGACTAGGGGCCGGCCAGGAGAGACGATGCAGCTACCTAACAAGCCGGCCAGGATGGCTGCGGGAACCGCGACCAACGCAAACGTCAGCCGCTGGCGGACGGTCGAGCGGGGCGCCGGGGTCTGAGCCACCGCGGCACGAATGCGCGAAGCGAGCTCCGAGGACGGCGCGGCCGGAACGGCCAGCGGATCGAGGGGTGCGCGCGCGTCAGCCACGGCTCGCCTCCTTCCAGCCTGCCCGTGAGAGTGCTTCGCGCAAACCTTCATAAGCGCGGAACGCCCGCTGTTTCACGGCATCCGCCGAGGTTCCGAGCACCGCGGCCGCCTCGACGGCGGTGAGCCCCTCAATCTTGAGGAGGATGTACGCACTCCGATTTCTCTCCGACATTCGCTGCAGCTCCTGCTCGACGATTCTCGCCAGGGTCTCAGCATGCAAATCTGATTCCGGTGAGCCTGCGCTCTGGAGGATAGCCCCGAGGACCTCGTCGGTCGAGGCCACCAGCTTCTCGGGTCGCCGAGCCCGCTTACGCAGGCGGTCGAGGTGGGTCGAGCGGACGATGGCGAATGCCCAATGCAAGACGCTCGCGCCGCTGACGTAGGTGGCCCGAGAGCGATGAAGCTTGAGAAAAGCGTCCTGAAACAGGTCCTCGGCGTCCCCGTTGCGGCCCGCGAGACGGACGCAGAACGAGTAAAGTCGCGGGGACAGCGCCGTATAAAGCTCGTCGAAGGCGGCATCGTCGCCGCCCGAGTAGCGACGCATGACCTGGTCGGCATCCATTCGATCGATCGCGCTCGAGCGATTCAAGTCGATGCCCTGCGCAGCGTCAAGAGCGGAACGCAATAGCGTACCAGATGAACGCGCTGACGGAATCCGCTCCCCTCTTCACCCCTAGGAATTACTAGAGAGTCGCACGGCACGCTCGCTGCACTTCGCGAAGCAGCATGACCCCCTTTGACTTCGCGGCCGTCACCCTGACTGCCATCGCAGCGGGCTACGATCTACGAACGGGCCACATACCGAACTGGCTCACCTTCGGCAGCTTGATCGCCGCAATCGGCGCACACGCCGTCTTTGGCGCCATCCATGGTGGCAGCGCGGAGCTCGGCTACGCCGTCGGGGATGCCGTGATCGGCGCGCTCGTGTGCAGCGCGGTGCCGGCCATCGTCTTCTTCCGCGGCGGTATGGGCGGCGGAGACGTGAAGCTGTTTGCGGCCCTGGGCGCCATTTGCTCGGCTCGCGATGGACTGCTGGCCGAATCCTACAGCTTCGTCATTGCGCTGCTGCTCGCCCCCATCTCCCTGGCCTACCAAGGCAAGCTAATTCGGACCCTGGCCAACACGGTCGCGCTCGCCACGAACGTTTTCCGCCAGCCAGAGTCGCGTCGCGTCGCTCCCCCAGAGTTGTCGACCTGGTTTCGACTCGCTCCCGCAATCTTTCTCGGTACCAGCGTGATGCTCGTACTGGGTCGCTGAGCTGCAATATCATCCCAGAAATTGCCGAGTATTTCTTCGTCACCTCCAGGAGTTGGCTGCGTATAGGGGCATAGGAGCGCAGGGGCGGCTATCGGCAATTCGCTGATTACCGCACGAGCCCGCACGTCCGCTCACGACTACCAACACGATCGGAGGGACCATGATCTGGAATGAGAAGCTGCTCGAGGACAATTACGCCCTGGAACGGGTGATCGGCTGCGGCGGGGCCGGGATCGTCGTCGCCGCGCGACACAAGCGGCTCGGGTTGCGCGTGGCCCTGAAGTTCCTGCGCCCAGACAGGCCCCGCGCGGCGGACGTGGTCAAGCGGTTCGTGCGCGAAGGTCAACTCACGGCACGGATCCAGAACGCGCACGTCACTCGCATGTTGGACATTGGCAGGCTGCCCGACGGTGAGCCGTTCCTGGTCATGGAGTACTTGGAAGGCTGCGACCTGGCAGCGCTGCTCGAGGCCCGAGGGCCGCTAGCCTGCGGCGAAGCAGTCGCCTACGTGAGACAAGCGTGCGTGGGTCTCACTGCCAGCCACGCAGTCGGAATCATCCACCGTGACCTGAAGCCGTCGAACCTGTTTCTCACGCTGGCCCCGAATGGTGCGCCGCTGCTGAAAATCCTCGACTTTGGCATTGCCGAGCAGCTCGCGAATACGAGCACGAGCCCCGACGCGAACACGCAGCAGCTCACGGTCAATCCGAGCGACATGGGATCCCCGCCGTTCGTGGCCCCCGAGCAACTGCGCGCGGAACGGCACGCCGATCCCAAAAGTGACCTGTGGGCGCTCGGAGCCGCCCTCTTCACCTTACTCGCCGGCCGCTCACCGTTCGAACGGCCCTATTTGTCGGAAACTTACCTGGCGATCCTGTCGGGCCGTGTTCCCGATCTGACCGCGCTGCGGCCGGAGATCGGACGCCCGCTGGCGGCGATCGTGGAGCGTTGCTTGGCAGCAGATCCCGAGCAGCGCTTCGCGTCCGCCGCGGAGCTGAATGCCGCGCTCGCACCGTTCGCAAGCGAGCAGCCTCGGATCGCTGCGCCGCGTGCAGGCCGCGCACGCCCCGCCCGAGATTCACGCTCGAAAAGTAGCCTCAACAGCGCAAGCGGGCTGGCCGTTCGATGAACGACTCGAACCCACTTCAGGCCACCGCCGAGGCCGACACGAGCGCGCCCTCCGCGCGCCCCTTCGAGGCCACGCTGATGGACCTCATGGTGCTGCTCCGCTCCGCGTCCACCTTCGAAGAGGCGGCAGCGATGACGCTTCAGCCGATGCTCGCGCGCGCCAGCGCCGCGCTCGCAGCGAGCCGCTTTTCTCAATCGGGGCGCATCGTGCGCGCGATGGTTCACCTCAGGCCAGACGACGGCTATCGCCGGCTGGTCGTGCTCGAAGCTGGCGAGACCCACGTCTCTCCCGTCGAGTCCAGCCAGACGCGCCTGCCTTCGGCGACGGCATGGCGCTGGGTGGCTGAGCGCGGACAAGGGGTCTCGATCGACGTGAACCTCGGCAGCGTGCAGCTCGATGGCGACGATCCGAGCAAGACTCACTCCGACCGTCGCTTCAGTGAAGGGGAATTTGCCAGCAACGAGAGCCGCATGCGGCTGCTCCAGCGCGATGTCACGCACCTGCACGTGCTCCCGCTGCGCGGGGCGGGCGATCGCATCGATGGCATCCTCTCGCTCGAAGCCGATTGCCGCCAGGCGATGGGCCGACCCTTCATCTGGGAGGAGTGCGCTGAGCAGCTGCAGCTGTTTGCGGACTGCGCGGCTCCGTATTTAGCAAACCTGCCCATCTCGCTCGTACCGCCGCAGCAGGTCGACGCTTTTCTGCCGGTGGTGGGCGCATCGATGGCGGGCATCATCGAGATGCTGCGTGTTTTCGCGCAGCAAGAGGAACCGATCCTGATCAGCGGGCCGACAGGAGCCGGAAAGTCGCGGCTCGCGCGCTGGTGCCACGAGCATTCGAGCACGCGCCCCAACGCTTTCGAAATCCTCGACCTGTCGACGGTGCCGGAAGAGCTCCAGATGGCGGAGCTGTTCGGCTGGAAGAAGGGCGCGTTCACCGGGGCGATCCGCGACAACCCCGGGCTGATCGCGCGGGCACGCGGCGGCACGCTGTTCATCGACGAGATCGACAACCTGTCGCCGCGCGCGCAGGCGGGGCTGCTGCACGTACTCGAAGAGCGGACGTACCGCGTCTTGGGCGACAATGGCGTCGAAAAGCCAGCCGAGGTCCGCTTCATCATCGGCACCAACGCGCGACTGCACCAAGCGGTTCGCGAAAAGCGCTTTCGCGAAGATCTCTACTATCGCATCAACGTACTGCCGGTAAAGCTGCCACCGCTGCGCGATCGGCCGGACGAGATCCCGATGTGGGCGCGCTACATGGCGAATCGGCGGCACACGACCCGGGTTCCCGAGGGGCGCGTGGAGCTCTCCAAGCAGGCCGAAGCCACGCTGCTGGACCAGCACTGGCCCGGCAACGTGCGCCAGCTGGACAATATCGTGCGGCGTGCCTACGCCATCGCACTGATGGCGCACGGCGGCGCGCCTCCGCGCGATTTGTTGCTGGAAGACGAGCATGTGCACCGCGCCCTGGCCTACGAGGAGTCGGAAGAAACGAAGTCGCTGGTCGACGCGCTGATCTCCGCAGCGGTGGCGTTCGTTAGCGCCGCCGAGAAGGGAGCCGCGGCAGGAACACCGCTCGACTTGGACTTGAGCGACGGCTTCAAGGGCTTCGTGCTCGCGGTCGCCACGGAGAAGCTGGGCAACCGGGAGGACGCTTTCCGCCTGTTTGGTCGGGAGAAGCTGGTCACCAGCCGAAACCATCAAAAGGTATTCAAGCGGGAGCTCGAGCGGGCCGAAAACGTCTGCGCGAGCGTCGGAAAACGGGGTGACTTCCCGTTCGCTCGCTTCGTCGAGGCAGACAGTGAGCCCGCGCCGGGTTCAGGCAAAGAGGATCTGAGCCCGTAGTTCGGGCCTGTCCGCGCTGTCCGTGGAAGGCCCGAACTTCGACAGCAATCGTCTCGATCTGCCGCCGCCGTTTCTTCACCGGTCATCGAGCGCCGTCCCGTGCGCAACGGACACCGTAGCCCGAGTCCCGGATCGAAGGCGGCGCGTTGCCGCGCATCGCGGTACGAAGATACGGTGGTTCGTTGTAGTGGGCGCCGCCACGAAGCACGCGGTCCGAAGTGGCTACGTCGGCCGCGAGTTCCGCGCAATCGTCGCAAGGCACGCTGTACGTTTCTCGAGCCCAATCGGCGTTCCACTCCCAGACATTTCCGGCCATGTCCGCCTGTCCGAAGAGTCCGTCGCCGCGCGGCTTCGAGCCCACTTTCGCGGGTGTCGACGACTGGTACACTGCGAAGTTCGAATCGATATCCGTGGTCAGGCTGCTCTCCCACGGATAGACCCAGGCGTGTGTACCGCCGGCTGCCGCGTAGTTCCACTCAGCTTCGCTGGGCAGACGCCCCCCATCCCAGGCGCAGAACGCAAATGCCTCGAACCAGGTCAGGCAGTTGATGGGCAAGGTTTCGTTCACGTCAGCGGTCACGGTCCAGGTCGACATCGAGGGCTGGGCGGAGTTCGCGGAGCCGCAGTTCGCGAGCGCAGAAGAGAGAGCCACGGCGTCACGCGGCAAGCTCGCGACCCAGGCGGAGTTCCAGCCGAAATCCTGCTCGTTTGCTGAATTCCGGCCCGCGCCCGCGGCGGGTCGCCAGGGGTAAGCGTCGACGAAGCGCCGGAAGCGTCCGACGGTGACTTCGTAGGCGTCGAGGCGAAACGTGCTGATACTGGCTGGCGCCGAGGGGTCGTCTGCGCCGGCGCCAGGCAGGCCATCATAGCTTCGAAAGAAGGTGCCACCCGCTACTTCCAGGCTCGCGCAGCAATTCCGTGACGCGGACTCCGAGCTACCACACACGTCGGGCAGAGCCGCGCAGCTCGGCGGTAGTTCCTGGTCATCGCCCTGGTCGGGCAGGCCCGCCAATGAGCCGTTGTTGTCAACGCCGGAAACCGCGGCCGCGCCGCCGTTGCCGCCATTGCCGAGGTTGACCGTCGTGCCTCCACTGCCGACGGTAAAGGTCGCGCCTCCGTTCGTGCCTGCACCGGCCTTCGCTCCGCCGGCCGAGGGCGTCGCTGGCGCGCCCCCCTCGCCTGCGCCGCCGTACTCGTCAGCGCCGGCCGTCAGCTCGCCGACATCGTAAATGCTGGCGCAGCCGGTGACCGCGAGCGAGCCGAGCAGCAGCGAGCCGCCGAGCCACTTCACCACGTTCCCACCGCCTGGACGCCGCCCGAGCCAATCCCCACCATCGGAACCAGCCGCACCTGCGCATCGCGCGGGCGCTCGGGGCGCTCGGGTGCCGTCAGCCAGAGCGCAATGCCGCCCAGAATGCCCACGGCTCCCGCGCTAAAGGCGATCGTCGAGGCCAAGGCGTAGCCGCGCGCCTGATCTTGAAGCGCGAGGGCCTGTTCGCTACACCCGGTCTGACCGTCGCTGCACAAGGCGCGTGCCCGATCCATCTGCGAGCCGACCGCAAGCCCGAGAAACGTTCCCGCTGTCAACCCGGCGAGGCCGACCCCGCCAGCGGCCAACGCCAGAGATCGCTGCGTGGACCAAGACGAAGGTTTCGTACCGGTCGTTTCACGCTCGACTTTGCTTGCTGCGGCCAGCTCCACCGCGCCCGCATCTACGGGGAGCACGATGGCGATTGAGTAGCGCCTGGGTTCATCGCTCACGACGATGGTTTGCTCGAAGCGCTTTCGACCGGGCGCCTCCGCTTCGATGACGTGCGAGCCCGGATCCAACGGCAGGCCTGCGCCCAGCGTCGTCAGTTCGAGCGGCACGCCGTCGCACGAGACCCGAAGATCCGCCAGCTCTTTGACCGAAGGCTCGAGGTCGACCGTCAAGTGCGCGAGGCGTGGCTGGAGCGCCGCCGCGCGGCTCTTGGCGAGTTGCGCGATTTGCTGATTGCCCGCGACTTCGGCCCGTTCGGCGGCCTCCAAATAGAAAGCCAGTGAGCTTGCCCACTTTCCAGAAAGCTCCTGGCAAAGCGCCAGACGCAGCAGTACGCCAGTGCCGGGCTTGAGGCGGTAGCTCTGCTCCAGCTTCGGGCACGCCGCTGCCAGCTGGCGTTGGTTCAAGAGCGCGGTGCCCTCCGCGTCGAGCAGCTGCGCGCCGGCCTCCGTCATGTCTTGCGCGTGGGCCGAGGGCAACCGCAACAGCAGCGTCAGGCACAGCGGGAAAGCGCACAGCGTTGCGGTGCGTGGTGGTGAAACGAATGAAGGAGAGGTCATGAAGGGCCGAGCGCGTAGCAGTGCAACGGATGTGCCGACTGCTCGCGGTTCGCGACGCGCGCAGGAACTCCGCGACCACGGCAGTTTTTGCAGTCTTGACCAGTCCGATCGCCACGCAGGCGCGTGTCATTGCGACGCAAGCCCACTCGCTCGCGCGCCGAAAGGCGTGGTAGCCCGCAGCGCAAAGCTCGGCACGTGAGCTGCACACTGCGCGACATGAATCAGGAAGCACCGAGCTCAGCGCCTCGCACTGCCGCGGGCATCGCGCGCGAGACCCGGGGGGATGCCGCCGTCGAATACCTATTTTTGATTGGAACCATCGCGCTGCCCGCGATCGCGGCCTTCGTCGCGGTCGGCAAGGTGATCGTGGACAACTACACGACCATGCAAAATATCCTGATCTTGCCGCTCCCCTGAGGCCGGCGCTCGCACGCCTCAGTGAGGAAGGCCGAGGATCAGCTGCTCGTCGCGTGAGGCGCGCTCAGGCTTGCTGGTGGTCGCGGGAACCGGCGTAACGGGCTTGCGTTGCGTCGGCGAGCGCAGAGTTCCATTTGCCGAGCTCCGTACGCCCGTGCTGGCGGGCCGCGCGGCTGGGGGCTTGCTGAGGGGGGCAACGCTCCGCGGCCCTTCGGCGCTCGCGCTGACCGCGGGCGGCGCCTGGGACGGCGCTGCTGACGCTCGCAGCGCGCGGACCGACACGGCGAGCTGGTTGAGCTTCGGGTCGGTCACGGCGCTGTTGGCCGCTAGGCTCGCAACCGGGGAGCGGCCCGGCACCGCTCGCGCGATCCAGAGCGTTCCGGCGGTCCCGACCAGTAGCGAGACCGCTGCGGTTGCGACGAGCAGGGGTTTGCGCCTCAGGCGCGCCCCGAGCCCTGCGCCCCGCGGCGAGGAAGCGACTGCCAACGGCTCGACTGGTCGAGGCGTCGGCAACCTCGCCCCGACCGGCGACTCGTGCTGCGCACCGGCCCCAGTCTCTTTCAGCGGGTGCTGCACGAACGCCTGCTCGACGGAGATGGACCAAGATACTGGCGAAGGGCCGTGCGCCGCGGTCTTCTCGGCGACGAGCGGCTTCTCTGAAGTTTCTTCGACTTGGATCGGTTGTTCGAGCGGCGCAGGGTTGGCGCGCGGCGCTGCACGGGCGCTCGCCAGCATTTGCTTGGCTTCGTCAGCGACCCGCGCGATCCGCGCAGCGCGCGCTCGGCCGTGCGCCGGGGTGAAAGGATGGAGCGCTTGCGCTAGCTCGGCCACGGTTTGAATCCGATCCTCGGGTTTCGGGCGAAGACAGCGCAGAATGACGGCCTCGAGCTCCGCTGGCGCCTCGGGACGGAGTTCCAGCAACGAGAGCGGGATCCCTCCCAAGATGGCCGCGCACACTTCGGTGAGGAACTCGCCTTCGAAAGGCACACGCCCCGTCAGCAGGCCGAACAGAACCACGCCCAGCGCCCAAATGTCGCTGCGCGCGTCGGCGTCTCGCGACGAGCGCATCTGTTCCGGCGACATGAAGTGTGGCGATCCGATTACGTGATTTTCAGCGGTCAGCGCAGTCAGCGCTGTCAGCGCTGATTGACTGACTTTGGAGAGGCCGAAATCCAGTACCTTGACGAAGGGAGTGCCATCGGGGGCACGCGTCAAAAACAAGTTCGCGGGCTTGATGTCGCGGTGGACGATGCCGAGCGCATGCGCTTCCGCGATCGCCTCACAGGCCTGCGTCAGGTAATCGACCGCATCCGCTATGGCAAGCGGGCCGTCCTCGCGCAGCACGCGGGCCAAGTCTCGCCCCTCGAGGTGCTCGAAGACTAGAAACACGGTGCCGTCTTCGAGCGTCCCTGCGTCCATCACGCGCGCCACGTGTTCACTGCGGATCTGCGCCGTAGCTTGGGCCTCACGCACGAATCGGCGCAGCACCTCCGGATCGCTTTCGATCTCGGGTCGCAGAAATTTCAGGGCGACGAGCTGCCTCAAAGTGACGTGACGGGCGGCCGCAATGATTCCGACCCCGCCGCGTCCAATGATGCCCTGCACCACGTACTTTCCGGCAATCACTTCTCCTGGTTGGACGGTCCTCATCGCAGCCATGCTCCTCGAAAGATCCGCACTTCGCGTGCCCTCGCGAGGATGCACTACGCACGTCCCGTGCCGCTCGAACTTCCGGCGCCCTGAGCATCTTTTCCGCTTCGTCCCCGCGGGCAACGCGTCCGGGTCGAACGCAGCGCTCTCGGCGCCAGACGCACCAGGCGCTCATCTCGCAACCCGAGCTTTGCGACGGGCGATGCGGGCCGCTTCACGAAGCGCCAGGCTATCGCGAAAACCCGCCAGCCGACCGTAAAGCGCCGCGGCCTCGCTGTATGCGCCGCGAGCGACCAGATCGACTGCTTGCCGCTCGGCCGTCTTACCGTTCACCATTGGAGGTGGGCTGATCTCGGCGTTCGGCGGCTCGTCATCGCTTCGAGCGGCGCGTTCGCTGGCAGATCCGCTGATCGCCAGCGCGGTCCGATTCGAGCTCGAGCCCGTCGGCGCGGCAGCTTTGACCGGCGGGATCCGCTCTCGCTGGGTCAACGCGCGCACGCCGAGCAATAGCAGCGCAGCCACGATTAGCGCGGCGATGCACTTGCGGATGAGTGGCGTTTGGCCAGTGGACGCGACGGTTGGCTTGCCGGTGCCGCGCTTCGCCGGCGCGGGCAGCGCCGAGGCGACTGCGGGCGGGCGAACTGCAGCACGCGGCACGGGCGCGCTGATCGTGGCTGCCATCGGCGCCATCACCGGTCGAGCAATCGTCTTGGCGAGCGCTGCCTCGACGGAGCGATTCAAGGGCTTGAGCGCGAACTCGCGCGCCCACGGCCTGTACACGAGCGTCGGGTCGTCCACCGGTTCGCTGGGGACGGGCATGATTTTCGTCGGCTCGAGCTCCGGGTGCAAGCGCGTCGGCTCGTCCAGTGGATCCCGGCGAGCCGCGATTTGCCGTGTGGGCGAGGCGAACGCGAGTGTTTCGCAGGCAAATGGGTCGACAATCCGCGGGCCGCGGGGATCCGCGCGCTCGACAGGCACTGCCCCCGAGCGCGGCGAACGCTCGGCGGGGTTCCTCACTGCCAGCGAGGCCGCGCCAAAGGTCAACACACTGCCGTCCGGGATCTTGGTCCAGCGCGCGGTGAGCCGCTTGCCGCCGAGCGAGGCGATCGGGCCGTCCACGGACGCGGCCGCGAACAACGTTCGCCCGTCGAAACAGAGGTAGAAGTGCTGCGCTTCGACGCCATTCGCAGCCACGCGCCAATCGCCCTGAGCGCCGACGCTGAATGGCGCGATCTCATGGCCTGGCTGGAAGGCGCGCGCCCTCTCGCTGGCATCACCCCGGATGACCACCGCGCAAGCGGTGGTCGATCGTTTCCTTTGAGTCATGGGAGCAAGTCCTGGGTTCATGGTCGAGTCCGATCGCCTTTCACTGCGCCCGAAGCTCGCGCGGGAGCTGCAGGCCATGCTCGCTGATCTGGGGAAGAAAGTGCGGAATGGTTCCGGTCGGCACGAGCGCGCTCTGCACCCGTCCATCGGCCTCGACGCCCTGGTACTCGCGAACGAACAGATCACGCAGGACATAGCTCTGCAGGCTCGAGTCGTAGCCGGCGACCTCGGTAATGTGGGTGACCTTGCGCGAACCGTCCTGCAAGCGGGAAACCTGAACGATCAGCTGCAACCCGGAACCGATCTGCGCGCGCAGGGCCGAGAGCGGCAGGCCGATATCGCTCATCAACGCCATGGTTTCGAGCCGGTTCATCGTATCGCGTGGATACGATGCGTGCAGGGTGCCCATGCAGCCGCCGTGCCCGCTGGTCATGGCCTGCACGATATCGAGCGCTTCACCGCCACGGATCTCGCCGACGATCACTCGGTCCGGGCGCAGGCGGAGGGTGGCGCGGAACAAGTCGCGAATCGATACAGCCCCGCGCCCACGTGGGTCGGCAGGACGGGCCTCGAGTTGAACGACGTGAGGTTGCTGCAGCTGCACCTCGCGGGAGTCCTCGATGGCAATCACGCGTTCGGTCGCTGGGATGAAGCCGGAGAGCGCGTTCAGCATGGATGTCTTGCCACTGCCGGTGCCTCCGGCGACCACGATGTTGAGCTTCGAGACGACGAAGGCGTTGAGCGCCTCCGCCGCAACGGGGGTCATCGAGCCGAATTCGACCAGCCGCGCGATGGTCAATGTTTCCCGAAAAAAGCGCCGAATCGCCACGCACGGGCCGTCGGGGTTGGCCGGCGGAATCACCGCTTCGAGGCGCGACCCGTCGGGCAAGCGGCCCTCGAGGATCGGATGCTCCTCGTCGATCAATTTGCCGATATATTGCGACACGTTGCGCAGCGCGGACATCAGCGCCTCGCGGCTCGAAAAGCGCGCATTCACCAGCTCCAGCCGACCTTTGCGTTCGATGTAAATCTGATCAGGGCCGTTGATCATCACTTCGCTGACCGAGGGATCCTCGAGGAAGGGACGGATCGGCGCAAAATGCGCGAGCACCGTGCGCTGGTAAATTTCGGACGGAATCATCGCTCGGCTCCCACGGCCACGCGAGCCTGCGCCGCGTTCGCCCCGTTCGGCGCCAGCACGAGGTAGCGCGCGAAATGTTCGCGCGCCTCGAGTAGATCGGCGAAGTCGTCGCGCAGCAAGACGGCCAGCGCAAAATGCACGTCTGGATTGTTGGGCACGGCCTCGGCGAGTTCGAGCAAATCGGTGTGCGCCTGCTCGGTGTCGCCGACTCCGACGGCGATCGTCGCCCGCGCGAAGCGGACCTCGTGATCGGTCGGACAACGGAGTAGGTAGTCATCGGCATAGGCGAGTGCGGCGTGATAGCGCTGACCGCTGACGCACACGCGGATCAGCCGCCGCACGAGCAGACGCGGGTCACCGCCGGCCGCGAGGGCCGCTGCGTAGTACTGCTCCGCGCGCGTCGAGTCGCCCACGGCAGCGAAACCCTCGCCACGGTGCAGCAACACGTCCGGCGTGCTCTCGCGGCGAACCACCTCCGCGTCCGCTCGAATGGACTCACCCGCGCTCGCGGCGCAGCCCGAGCCAAAGGCGAGACAAACCAGCAAAATCGCGCATTTTTCGATCATGGTGAGTCCTTGTCCACGGCCAGCTTTCTGGCCAGGCGGTTGATCCAGTCGATGTACGGCCCCTGCTTGCCCAGGGTGAGCGTGCGGAGCATGACCACTTCGCGAACGGCGACCTCGTCTTCGTGCGTTTCCAGCGCGCGCTCGAGCCGTAGCCGCCGCACGCGAAAGTCATCGTTCACGTCGGCGCGCAGTTGCTGCGCCAAACCTTCGAGTTCGTCGGCGTTCGGCCGGTCCCCTGCCTTTTCGAAGCAGGCCGCCGCCGTCTGATACAAGCTGACCGCCTCCACGCCATCCGAAGCGTGAAACGGGTGGCGCTCACGCTTTCCGTCGGCAACGATGCGCTTCTCGACGGCGAAGGCCCGCGCTTGCCCGCTCGTCGACATGGGACACGTCACCGGGGCTTCGCTCCAGAGCTCGGGGACCGCCGTGGGCGCCGTCTCGCTCACGCGCGACGCACGAAAGAGCAGCATGCCGGCCAGAGCGAGCAGCGCGAGGACTCCGATCACGCGCACCGCGACGCTGCCGCCTTCCTTTTTGGTCGCGAGCTTCTGGCCCGAAACCTGGACGCGCGAGAGACGGATCACGACCGCGCCGATCTCGAGTTCTAGATCACCGCTGATCGTCGCGTCTTGGAACTCTTCGCCGTTGAGTGTGGGAGGGGGCGTGAATGCGCGTGCGCGAACGCGCAGCGCTGCAGCGGCGACTTCGATCGCTACGTGCTCCACGGCGGCGGTCCCGTCGGGTAGTCGGATATCGCAGTGCGCCCCGCGTCCGATCAGCACGCGCTCTGCGTCCGTTTGCAGCGACTCCTTCGACCCGTCGGCGAGAGTGATATCGAATCGAAGCATGGACATGATTGGGACCTCGGAGTTCAGCGCCGCAGGCGGATGACCATGGGCGCGACGATCAGCAGCAAAACGCACAGAAAAATCAGTGCTAGTGGAATAATGAGCTTCACACTCGCCTTGGACGCGGCGACCTCCGCATTGACGGTGCGCTGGAGCCGCGCCGTCTCCGCTTGTAGCGCCAGAACGTTTGCGACCGGCGTGCCACGCAGCTCGGCCTGAACGACCGCGCCCGCAAAGTCGAGCACGGCGCGGCACGGCACCCGTTCGGCGAAGCCCTCCAGAGCCGCTTGCCGAGTACGGCCGAGCTTGAGCGATTGCAGGATGAGCGAGAGCTCCTCGATCAGCGGGTCAGAGGCGTTGCCCGCCTTTTCCACGATTTGCCGGACCGCGGACGGGAAATCCAGTCCGGCTCCCACCCCCAGGGCGAGCAGGTCAATCACGCCGGGCAGGCGTCGGGCAACGGCCTGGTAGCGCTCCGTCGTGCTGGAGCTGACCACCATGAATGGCGCTACGGCGCCGAAGCCAGCGATCAACATCACGATCAGCTGCCCACCGTGGGTCAAACGCGCGACGATCAAGCCCACGGCCGCGCCGAGCACGCCCGTGAGTGCGCTGAAGCCCAGCAGTTCTTCCGGAACGAGCCCCAGAAAGTCACCCGCGCGCGTGATCTGCAGGTCGAGCGAGGCCACGAGTCGGTCGGATACCAGGCCACGCACTCGGCGACCGACCCAGCGCGCGGCCGGCTCGATGGCGGCCCAGGCGCGATTTTCGGCCAGCGCACGACGCCGCTTCATGCCGCGCAGGCCGAGCCGCGTGGGATCGCCCGAAGGCGCTCCGGCCATCGCGTAGCTGAGGGCGAACAGCGCAATAGCCAGGCAGATCGCCGTGATACCCAGCAGAACGTGGCAATGCATCATAGGTCGACCTTCGACAGCTGACGCGCCAACATCACCGCGCCGAGCCAAAGGATGACGACCACTACGGACACGAGCTGCCCCGTAAAGGTGTACGCCAAGGGGTCGAAGAACCCCGGACTGACGGCGTTGAACATCAGCACGATGCCCAGGGGGAAGCAGGCGAGCACCCAGAGTTGTGCGCGCGATTCGGACGTCTTCGACTGCACGACGCCTTCTAGGCGGTTCATCTCCCGCAGCGTGGCAGCGCTGGTCTCTAGGATTCTCGGCAGATCGCCGCCCACCTTTTGCCCGACCAGCAGCGCGGTGACGGCGCTGTCGAACGCCGGGCTCTGGGCGCGCGATGAGGCATCGAGCAGCGCTTGGTCGACCGAGCTACCGACGCGCAGCTCGTTGAGGGCGATCGTGATCTCCTCGCGAATTGGGCTCTGCAGCACGGGCATCAGACCCGCGAGTGCCGCTGCGACGTTGGGCACCGCCTTCAGCGAATTCGCCAGTGCGAGCAGAAATCCGTCGGTTTGAACCGTGAATTTGCGCGACCTTTGGCGCCGAATCGCCGCCAGCTGGGCGGCGGGACCGACCACGGCCAACGCGGGCACGAACAGCACCGCCGTGATGCCCGTACCCGCATAAAGCGCGATCCCGAGCAGAAAGCCAGCCACTTGACCTCCGACGATCAGCCTCGAATTGGTCTTGAGGAAGCACAGGCGGATCATCCGATCCAAGTACGCGAGGTAGTCGTCGAGTTGCCGCCGCCCGGGGAGCACCTCCGAGCGCGCGCAGCCATAGCCAATCAGGAAGACCCCACCGCACACCAGCTCCGCCGCGGCGAGCGTCGCAATCAGGAACACGCGCTGTTCAATCACAGGTACTCCGCACCGGGCTCGATCAGTCCCATCACGACGAAGTCGTTCAGGAACGAGGGCAAAAATCCGGTCGAACGGAATTCCCCGAGCACCTCCCCGGCCGGCCCCGTGCCCGTTCGAACGAACTGGAAGATGGGCACGATGCGAACTTCGCCTTCGTCCCCGATGCCGGCAACTTCGCTGATCTGCGTCACCTTTCGGCTTCCGTCCGAGAGCCGAGTCTGCTGCACGAGCAGGTGGACAGCACCCGCGATTTGCTCGCGAATGGCCCGCGCGGGCAGATCGAGACCCGCCATCAGGCACAGCGTTTCGAGCCGAGAAACCGCCTCACGAGGCGAGTTAGCGTGAGTGGTGGTGAGCGAGCCTTCGTGACCGGTGTTCATTGCCTGGAGCATGTCGAGCGCCTCTCCGCCGCGACATTCGCCGACCACGATCCGGTCTGGGCGCATGCGCAGGGCGTTCTTGACCAAGTCGCGAATCGTGTATTCGCCGCGACCCTCCATGTTGGGAGGGCGCGTTTCCAGGGAGACGACGTGGGTCTGCTTCAATCTCAGCTCGGCCGCGTCTTCAATCGTCACGATCCGTTCGTCGTTGGGGATACGCTCGGACAGCACGTTCAGCAGCGTGGTCTTACCGCTACCCGTACCGCCGGCGATCACGATGTTCTTCTTCGCGATCACCGAGCGGTTCAGGAACAAGCCCATCTCGGGCGTGAGCGCCGAAAAATCGACCAGCTTTTCGAGCGTCAGGGGCGATTTCGAAAATTTACGGATGGTGATGCAAGTGCCGCGAATAGCCAGCGGCCGAATCACCGCGTTCACGCGCGAGCCGTCGCGCAGCCGCGCATCTACGAGCGGACTCGATTCGTCGATACGGCGACCGAGGGGCGTGATGATTCGCTCGACCACCGCGCGCACGCGCTCGTCGTCGGTGAATCGCGCGTCGGAGAGCACCAAGCGCCCCTTCTGTTCGACGAAGATGGTGTCCGCGTCGACGACCATGATCTCGCTGATCGTCGGGTCCGCCAGGAACCGCTCGAGCGGCCCCAAGCCGAGGGCCTCGTCGGCGAGCTCACCGATCAGTGCGTCGCGGTCGACCTGCTCTGGGATGCGCGCGTCCAGTGAGCGTATCACTTTGCGCAGAGCCGTCAGCACCTTTGGGCGCAGCGAGGGGTCATCCATCTTGGATGCGTCGAGGGCGACGAGATCGAGGTTCGTGAGCAAGAGGCGGTGAACTTCACGCCTCAACGCCACGTCGGCTTGTCGGGCTTGCTCGGACGACACCGCCGGTGCTGCGGGCACGGTCGGGAGTACCGCAGCCGCCGGAGCGAGCACGCTGGCCGGCGGCGGGTCACTCTCCGCCAAAGCTGCAATGACGACGGTGTACTCCCCCATCTGCACTGGCGCTCCGAACGGAACATCGAGTGAAGACCGCCTGAGCACGCGGCCTTCTGCCCAGGTTCCGTTGGTCGACAGATCCTCGACACGGAGACAGCCGTTTTCCACTCGCACCTGCGCATGGTTTCGCGAGACGCTGCCCCCTTCGAGGCACACCGACGAGTCGGGGTGGCGTCCGAATGTGAGCAGCTCAGAATCGGCAAATACCAGACGCCGGCTCTCGGCTCGCTCACTACGGACGACAATCTCTAGCTGCATGGCGGCTCCTGTGTCCGAAAAGGCTCAGCGGGCTTGCCGGGGACGGTGCTCGAAGGCCCGCGCCTCCTCGAGGTTTCCGCCAAAATCATCGAAGGTCTTCAGCGCCGCGTCGATCAAGTCGAGCGACGCCGTCGGCACGGACTCGAGCACGCTCGGAACGATGTAGATCGCTCCTTCCACCTCGGCGCGACTGTCGTGATGGCTGCCGAACAAAAGCCCGAGCAGCGGAATGCTGCTCAAGATTGGCAAGCCATTGACGTCATGAGTTTGCGAGTTGGTGTGAATGCCCGAGAGCACGAGCGACTGCCCGATCTTCACGTTGACCAGGGTTTCGAGCGTGGTTTCGGTCCTACCCGGTACGTTCGTGCCTGGACCGGCCGCGGTCAGATCGCTCACCTCGGAAGAAATCTTGAGCGAGACGTCCCGGCGAGCGGGATCGAAGCGAGGCACGACCTCTACCGTGACGCCAAAAGGGACTGTCTGCAGACCAACGGTCAGTCCGGTATTGACCGAGAAGTTCTGCACTCCTCCGCTGCGAAATTTGGCCGGCTCACCGCTGTTGGTGACCACCGTTGCGTGCTTGAGCACCTTGCCCCAGCCCTTCGACGCCGCGAGATCGAGCCGTGGCAGCGGCTGCTTGATCAGCGTGATGGCACCCTGCGTGAGATTTCCGGCGAGCAGATCGAAGTTGGCGTTCAGCGTCGGAGCGCCGAACGAAGCCGGCCAACCGAGCCCAACGGCGTAGCCCGCGGAGGTCGCCATCTGCACGAAATAGAAGTCGATACGCACCAGAAAGCGCCGAGCCTCCCCCGTTCCATTGGCTTCGAGCTTGGTCGGGGCACCGACGTAGACCATCGAGTCGACCTGGCCCGGGTACAGGCTCGCGACATGATCGACCCGCGCCTTTTCTGTCTCGTCCTGCACGGCGCCGTCGATCACGTGGCGCGAGCCAATGCGCCGGACGCGCAGCGTGGTGAACCCCTCCAGCAACTGCTGGAGCTCGCGTTCCACGGCACCCGGAGAGCGAGCGAACACGTTGACCGTGTACGTCTGCTGTTGGCCATTCTCACGAATCAGCAGGATGGTCGTGGAACCCGGCCGACGACCACTCACGAGAAAGCGTTCACCGTCGCCCGTCGGCTTCACGTCTACGACGCCGGGCACGCCTTCGGACCAGTTGCGCACGCCGCGCGCGGAGAGCGTGGCTGTTTCGCCGACGGCGACGTTGATCTGGTCGCTCGGCTCGGAGAGCGAGCGACCATCCTCCGGCGACGCGGCAGCGGACTTCGCGCGCTGTGCCTGCGCGTTGGAAGCCTGGGCACTCGCCAGCAGCGCCAGTGCAATGCAAAAATGGGTGCTGATTCTCACGTGGTTATTCAACTCGCGTGGGGAGGCGCGCCGATGCCTCGTGACGACGGACCGCGCGCACCCGTTCGCGTGCGGACGGATCGTCCAAGAAGGTAGTATCGAGCGACGTCGGGTTGTCCGAAACCCGCTGATCGTTCGGGTTTCGAAGGGCGACCGAGAGCGGGCCGCGTTGCGCCGCGAGCGAGAGCAGCTGAGCCTCTTGCAGATTGAGGCTCAACGTCAGCGTGGGCGCCTGTGAGCCCTGCGAGCCCTTGCCCTTGCCGACGAGATTGCCGGTCTCGGTGCCCGTCGCGAGCACGAGCACGCGCTGCAACAGAATGTTGGACTCGTGAACGTCTCGATTGGCGGTTTGCGCAAGCGACAGCACGTCGACGAAGTCGCCCGGGCGAATCAGCGAGAAGGTGGGGGTGGAGGCGAACGGGGCGGTCACGGCGCGGTAGCCGGGCTGGACCAAGGCGCTCAGATCGCGGCGATCGTCACGCGTCGTCACGACGTCGGACCAGAGCAGTGTCTGCGATACCCCCACGCTTTCGGCGGTTTTCAAGCCCATCACCTTCTCCCGTTCCGAGACCCGGATCGCGCGATCATCGACGTATGCCTGGGGGATCGCTCGCGTCGTCAGCATTTCTTCGGCCAACGGCGTGCCGCGCTCGATGCTGCGGACCGCGACCAGCACATCCACGCGGTCGCCGCCAGAGGTTTGAATCTCGAAGCGCCGCGCGTAAACGAGGAACAGCAGCACACCTAAAGCTGCCGAGACGAGCCCAACTGGAACGGGTTTGAATTTCATGATCGGCTGGCGGTCCGTCTGAGCGCGACCGCAGACATCGCATAAGCAGCGAACGTGCCACCGCTCAGCCAGCGAGCGCGGCCGGATGGCACGAGGATTGAAACAGCGAAAGCGATGAAACTCGACCTCAGCATGATTGTGTTCGCATTCAGCTCTTTGCTC
Source organism: Polyangiaceae bacterium (assembly GCA_035273265.1). GTDB lineage: Bacteria > Myxococcota_A > Polyangia > Polyangiales > Polyangiaceae > PMG-095. The sequence continues at coordinate 5,073 of DATEPG010000242.1, read as the reverse complement.
GGCGCTGGCTGCTCGAAAGTGCTCGGCGAACCGCCGAGCTATGCGTTCTCGTTCACGATTCGCGTCGCCTCCGACGACGGAACGCCGATCAAAGGTGCGCAAATTGGCACGAGTTCCAGTCAAACCGCGACGACCGACGACGCGGGACGAGCGCGTCTGGAAGTGACTGGTCGAGAGGGGGATCGACGCCCCTTTCTCGTGCGTTGTCCGAGTGACTTCCAATCCCCCCCCGAGCCGCTCGTGATCTCGCTACATCACAACGCCGAGGGCGCCGCGAGCGCCGTCTACAGCGCTACCTGCGTCCCGTTCAAACGCACCGTCGTCGTCGCCGTACGCTTGGAGGGGGGGCCGGGACTCCCCATCTACTACCTCGACGAGGAGGTCGCGCGTACGGACGAGTCGGGGGCGGCTCACTTCATCGTCAAAGCAGTGCCAGGCGAGCCATTTCGGATCGCTGTCCGCACGCAGGAGGTCGACGAGGACCTTCGCCCCATCGACCCAACCGCGGAGCTCTCGGTGGGAGCCTCCGACGACATCGTCCTCTTCGAGCAAACGCTCTCGCGCGTCGTACGCTACGTGCCACGATCGGTCCGACCTCGCCGCTTGCTCGCACAAAAGCTGTGAAAGCGCCGCGGGCGAGGCCGTACTCGAATGATTGACCAGGGAGCTTCGACTCTTATGGAGTCGAAGTTCCCACATTCTTCACCTTCGTGGATTGCTCTTCGATTTTCGTCTTCACGTCACCGCCGAAAGTGGTGAACCCGACGATGGCGATCAGGGCGACCAGACCGACGACGATGATGTACTCGACCATATTTGCGCCCCGCGTGTCGCGAGCGAGGGCAGAAGCGTGCAGCTTATTGATGACAGCGTTCATGGAAAAGGTCCGTTCTTTGTCGAGTGACGGGCCGAGCCCCGCGGGCATCGCGGTGGGCACCGTCGTGTTTCGTGCATCTCTAAAGCAGCGCGCGTGCCACTTGGATTTTTCGGTTCCGCGCCCGGCTCAGGGCTTCGAGAATTGCCCCGACGCGTCCGTAGCGGACGCAGCCGCGTAGCCGCGCCCCGCAAGCACCCGGCAAACGCCTGCCGCCACGGCGCCCAGCACGACGAAACCCCGGGCTCACGGTCAGTCGGCCTTGCGGCACGCGCAGTGCAATGAGCTGGAGCATCATGGCCCCTCGCCTGTCCGCCTCTCGCCTGGTGCGCGATACGCAGGGAGCCGCCTACGTAGAGTTCCTGATCGCGTTCCTGCCCATCTTCGTGCTCTTCATGTGCATTTGGCAATTTGGGCGAATCTTTACGGTGCGTGTCCTTTGTACGCACGCGGCGATCGCAGGTGCCCGCGCCGCCGCCGTCGTGGTCGCAGAGCCCGAAGACGACGGTGTTGTCATTCACCGGGTCACGGACGACAAAAAGCAACAAATCACGATTGCCGTTTACGCCGCTCTGGCTCCACTGATCGCCAACGACTGGCTGTCCAGCGTCGAGGTGGACTTTCCGCCGGCGCCGGGCGCGCCAGCCAGCGGGTCCGGTGATCTGACGCCCAGCGCCAAGGACTTCTCTTTGGTTCCACCGACGATGCTGCACGTGCGCGTGTCCGCTCGCTATCGGTGCCGTTTGCCGTTCGCCGACCAAGTCATGTGCGATCACGCCAATGACTCGGGCTGGACCTTTCCGGTCGTCGCGCAGGGCTCCTTCCCCTACCAAGCCGCCCGCTACGCCTATGACCCGCCCACGCCACCAAAGCCAACCGACTATGACTCCGCCACCCCTTAGAGGCCCAAAGAACACGGCCATGCGCAAAGATATCGAACCGCGAGCCTTGCTCCGAGACGAGAGCGGGGCGGTGATGGTGTTCGGCTTGCTCGCCTGCGTGCTGCTCGTGGGTCTGCTTTGGACGGTGATCGGCGTCGGCGAAATGACGAGCTTTCGCGAGCGCGCGCAGGATGCTGCCGATAGCACTGCCTACAGCACGGCCGTGATGATCTCGCGGGGCATGAACACGCTGGTGTTGTTCAACATCCTGATGTCGCTCGTGCTCGCCGTGCGGGTGGCACTCAAGGTGCTCCAATTCGCGCTGCTGATCGCGGGCGGCGTCCTGCTACTGGCCGGCTTCTTCACCGCCGGGGCTACGGTGGGACCGGCAATGGCGCTGTTCTCTGCTGCCGGCACGGTCCAGTCGATGCTCGCGAGCGTCAACCCGGTGATTGCTGCTGGCCTCGAAGGGCTTCAAATGGCCGCTGGCGGAGTGCAGACGGCGATGCCGGCCTTCGCGCAGGGCGCCGGCACCTACGCCGGAAAGCAGTACGCACCGCTGGTGAAGGACGTGTTCGTGGCTGCACCCTATGCCGAGGAGCCCGAACTCTTGGTCAATCCGCCGGCGCTGCGGGAGGACCAATTCGCCGGGGTACCGTGCAAGCACGCCGGGGAAGCGGCCGTGGATGTCATGTTCTTCATCGTCGGCAAGCTCATTCCGGCAGAGTTCATTTCACCGATCCGCGGCGCGCTGCAAAAGGCGATTGGCGGGCTGGTCGGGAACCCGGTAACCGCGCTCTACTTCTGTGAGCTCGGGGTCAACATTCATCCGCCGGAGACACCGTCGCTCGATGACGCGGTCGAACACGTCAAGAAGGAGTGTCTGAAAAAGCTCGGCCTGCCTGAAGCGCGAGACAAGTTCGACGATCAGCTGACGGTCGCGCAGCGCACTGAACTGCAAAGCTGCGTGAATGCAACCTCGAACGCAGTGGACGAGGCCAAGGATCTGGCGGCCGAAACCGCGAGCAAAGCTTTGAACGGCAAGATCGGCATGCCGCCCACGCTCAACCTCGATCGCTGGTCCAATGGCGATCCGGGCTCACAAATCGTGGCCGTGGTGACGCTGCAGACCGACGGCGCGCTGCGAGCCGGCAAGGGAGTTTCGATCGCATCTTGGGGAAATAGCCAGGTGTCCGCGACGCCGCCGCCGCAGGCCAACAAGGCATTTGCGCAGTCGGAAACCTATTACGACTGCGCCGGTCGCTGGGACGCGGACTGCCACGGCATGGACGAGGCGATGTGGAATTTTGCGTGGCGAGCTCGCCTCGTATCGGTGGATCCCGAGGGTTCGTTCATCAAAGACGAAGTATCCAAGGCCAATGAGGCGCTGAAGAGCGCGCTTCGAGCCACGGGGTCGAACGCCGCACCCGTGCAGTCGCTGATCAACGCGCCTTCCTTGATGGTGCACTGAGCATGGCCCCTCGACTCCAGCTCGCCCGTCGATGCGGACGCCGCGGCGCGCGCGGTGCAATCTTGGTCGAAGCGTTGATCGTGGTCGTGGCGTTGGTGCTCTTGCTAGTCGCGTTCCTATTCATGGATCGAGCCTTCACGCTCCAGCTCCGAGTGCAAAACGCCTCGCGCGCGGCCGCCTTCGCCTTCGCCTTGAATGCCTGCGAGGGCGGCCTACCGAGCGGACTTTCGCCGGAAGACGCGAAACTGATCGCGAATCCAGCAACCGCACCGGGGAGCACTCAGACCGTCGCTGACGCGCAAATCGGCAAGATCGGCGAGCCCGCGGCCGCCAGCGCATTCAACCAAGCCGCCTCGAAGAATACCGGATTTGGAATGCCAGCCGCGGCATCGGTCTCCGCTCGCGGGATCGCCTCCGCGACCGACGGCCAGGAGACGATGAACGGCACGATGCATTCACGCACCACGCTGCTTTGCAACGAGAAGCCGCGCGAAGGCACGCTCGACGACGCCGTCGGTTACATCGTGGACTTCATGACCTTCTAAGCATGTCAAAAAGAACCACCCCAGTAGCAATAGGCGCATCTGTCCGAGTGCATCCAAGTCTGCGAGCGCTCGGCGCTCGGGCGTTTTCGCGCGCGGTCGCGCACTACGCAGGCTTGATTCGAGTTTCAGCGTACTCGCTGCTGATGCTCGGCTTGCTGCTCGGCTATGGCATGCACACGGCTCGCGGCGCGATCGGGGAGCGCTCACTCGCGCTGGGGCGAAAGCTCGACGGCATGCGCGATCTGCTTGGGACGACCAAAGCAGTCACCCTGAACGGTCAACGCATGATGCTGTCGACCGCGATCGCCCCGCTCTCGGTGCAGCTGGCGCTCGATCGCTTCGAGGGGCTGTGCCGTCAGGGACCGAATGGCCTCGCCCATGCCCTCGATCAGATCCCCGAGGCGCGCAGCGCGGGCGCACAGCTCCCCCTCGCCCGTCGGCTCGGGATCCTACGGAACGACGACGCCCACGACGGCATCGTCGCTTGCATCGTGCATCGTGGCGACCGAGCCCTCGAGCTGTCCGAGATCCTCGAGAGTCTGACCAAGACGGTGGATGTCGGCCTGCTCGGGGATTTTTTCTTCGTGTACGCCCGCGACGCGAGCGTTGGAGACAAGCAGCAAGCGCAGTTGATTACCTCGTGGACTCACGGTTCGTTCCAGCCCTCGGCCATGTTTCCGGCAAGCGGAGACGCGCCGGGTTCGGATTCGCAGCTCGCAACCCGCCCAGCCGGCGCACGGCGCGTCTTGAGCGGTGTCGCGGTCGATGCGCCGTACGCCTTGCGCGTGTACGAAACGAGCGATTCAGCCGGCCCCGCCCTGACCAAGTTCGACGCCAGCATGGTTCGCCGCGGCTGGCTGCGCCAGCAGCAAGCGGGGCTTCCCGACTCGACCCACGTGTACACACACAGCCAAGGAATTACGGCGCTTGCAACGGCCGGCCCGTCTAAACTCAAGGAAGGCACGGTGTTTTCACTGGTCGAGATGGGCCAGCCGACGCAGCCTCCGCGCTGACGCACGGCGCGCACCCGAACCGCGACGCCGAAGGCCACGACGGCGCTCGGCTTCTCGCGTGACCATCAAGCCAAGACCCGATCGCGCCCACGCATTGCCAACTTCGGCCTGGCTCTGGGCGACGTGTTACGCTTCTCTGGTGCGATTCTTGGCGCGCTTGGCAGTGCTCACCGTATCGTTGCTCGCCTCCAGCTGTCACGAGACCACCGGCACACTGCTGACGTTGGGCCGCAGCCAGACCCCGGACGCGGGTGATGTCGATAGCGGTGCTGACGTCCCGCTGTTTTAC
>DATEPG010000241.1:0-17922 GCA_035273265.1 Polyangiaceae bacterium | reverse complement strand
CGTGGCGCCGGCCGTTGCGGCTCCGCCGCCCGTCGCCCCCGCCGCTCCGCCGCCCACCGGTCGCAAGAAGCCCTCGAGCGGGACCACGGACTTCGGCTACTAAAGGTCGTCAGGTTGCCACGCTTCGAGACCGCACGGGCGGTGTCGAGTAGAACAGGGCAGATGGCGAACCTGTCTGGAAGAACGCTGCTGATCACGGGTGCGAGCCGCGGCATTGGTCGGGCCATTGCCTTGAGGGCCGCGCGCGATGGCGCGAACATCGCGGTGCTTGGCAAGACCGATACACCGAACCCCAAATTGGCCGGCACCGTGCACGACACCGTGCGTGACATCGAACGAGCTGGCGGCCGCGGCCTGGCCTGCGTCTGCGACGTGCGCTTCGAAGATCAGGTGAGCGCCGCGGTGGCGAGCACCGTCGCCCAGTTTGGCGGCATCGACTGCCTGATCAACAACGCCAGCGCCATCCAGCTCACCAGCACCTTGGCGACGGACATGAAGCGTTTCGACTTGATGCATCAGGTCAATACTCGGGGCAGCTTTTTGTGCGCCAAAGCCTGCATCCCGGCGCTCGAACGAAGCTCGAATCCGCACATCTTGATGCTCTCCCCGCCCTTGAACCTGGAACCGCGCTGGTTCGCGCCGCACCTCGCGTACACCATCGCCAAATACGGGATGAGCTTGTGCGTGCTCGGCCTCGCCGAAGAGCTCCGCCCCAAGGGGATCGCAGTGAACGCACTCTGGCCTCGCACGGTGATCGCCACGGCCGCAGTGCAAAATCTGCTCGGCGGTGATTCGGTCATGGCGCGCGCTCGCAGTCCGGAAATCGTAGCCGACGCAGCGCACGTCATTTTGACGCGCCCGAGCCGCGAATTCAGCGGCAATTTCGCGTTGGATGAGGACGTGCTGCAAGCCGCTGGCGTGAGCGATCTTTCCGGCTACTCTGCCGTCCCCGCAGACCAGCTGCTGCCCGACCTGTTCTTGTGAACCGCGCGCACGCTCCAAAGACTCCGAAAGAAGTGCATGCCCCCGGCATTCGTCCCTGAAATTTACGCGATCGATTTCGGCACCAGCAACTCCTTGCTCGCCGCTGCCAACCGCAACGAGGTGAGCGCTCCGATACCGCTCGACGAACGCGCGCAGGACCCGAGCGTCTTCCGCAGCATCCTCTTTTACTCCGACGACGCGGCGTGGTCGTTCGGCGCGGGCGCTCTGAGCGATTACGTCGCGCAGGGCATGCGCGGGCGCTTCATCCGTTCGATCAAGCGCTTCTTGCCCGTCGCCAGCTTCTCCGACACGCGCATCGGCTCGCGCAAGGTGCTGCTCGAAGAACTCGTCGGCATGTTCTTGCGCGAGATGCGCCGACGCGCCAACGCGCATTTCGATTGCGACGTGCGGCGCGTGATGCTCGGCCGGCCCGCGCGCTTCAGTGACGACGACCAAGCAGACGCCCTGGCCGAAGCCCGCCTGCGCCGCGCCGCAGAATTCGCGGGCTTCGAGGACATCCACTTTTGTCCGGAGCCACTGGCAGCCGCGTACGATTTTGGCAGCACGAAACCCGGCGCGAACACCTTCTTGGTGGCTGACTTCGGTGGCGGCACCTCGGACTACACCGTCGCGCGGCTCGACCCGAGCCGCGCCGACGCGCTCGAGGTGTTGGCGATCGGCGGAGTTGCGCAGGCGGGTGATGCCTTCGATGGCGCCTTGATGCGTCACGGCATCGCCGAGCACTTTGGCTCGCGCGTGCGCTACCAGGTGCCGTTCGGCTCCAACTGGCTGGAAATGCCCTCGCCGCTGATGGAGCGGCTATGTTCTCCGGCGGATATTTGCTGGCTCGCGCGCCGAGACGTCACCGAGTTCTTGCGCGGAGTGCGCGCCGGTTCCTCCAGTGAGGCAGACAAGCTGCACGTCGATCAATTGCTGTGCCTGATCGAAGATAGCCTCGGCTTTCAAATTTTCGAGGCCATCGAGCAGCAGAAACGCGAGCTATCCACGCGTGAATCGGCCACCTTTCGCTTCGAATACCCGGGGATCGACATCCGCGAAGAGATGACGCGAGCGCGCTTCGAAAGCGCGAGCGCGCGCGTTTCGGGCGGAATCCTCGAGCGCCTCGATCAGACGCTGCAGCGGGCAGGCATCGCCGCGAGCGACATCGATCGCGTCTGCTCCACGGGCGGCACGGCCAAAGTCCCCGTCATCAAGCACGGCCTCGAGGCTCGCTTCGGTTCAGACAAGCTGCAAGCGCTATCCAGCTTCCACGCGGTAATCCAAGGCTTGGCCGAACGCGCCCGCTTGTTACTCAACCAGTAGCTCAACGCCGCTTTTGCTTCGGCCAACGTGCGCGCACAGCGCCGGGTGCTCACTGGAGCAAGAGTAATCCGCGCGCCTTCCCGCTACTGGAATCCAGCGAGTTCATCGCCAAGTACAGGCGTTCCGCGGAGACCAGCCACGGGCCAAACTTCGGGTTCACGTCCAGCACGAAAACGAGGTCGCGCTCTTCCAGGTAGCCCGCGATCGGCGAATGGTGACCGACGCCCGTACCGAACAGAAGGCCGCGTTGGAAATTCACCAAGTAGCGACGATCGGTGTCGTTGGTATGGTGCATGTGCATCCGGAACTCAGCCATAGAAAGCCCTGTCAGCACCGTCACCGAGCGGCGCGATTTGGAGCGGGTCAGGTCGGCCAAATCATCGAGCGTGAGTCCCCCGAAGCAGAAGGCCCACCGACACTTGCCGCTGCCGGCTAGCAGCGCGCTGGCAGTGACCGGTCCCTCGCCGAGCGAGCGAAAGGCGTTGGCCACGCTAGTCGGACCACAGATCGTGCCGTTGGCTTGAAAATCCAGCTCGTGCAGATACGTCCTCGCGACCGGCAGCGTCCACGCGCGCTCGAGCAGCGCCGGGCTTTGGTACACGGGCAAGTTCGCGATCGAGACGACGTCGAAGCGCGGCGGGAAATAGTGAAAGCGAATGAACAGCGCGCTGAACAGCACGAACAGCGAAAGCACGAGCGCGAGCAGCGCTTTCGACAATCGGCGGCGGAGCACTGGTTTCATCGAGAGCCTCAGTACTCGATGGCGACGACTTCCAAATCGATCTCGCCGGCCGGTCGCGACACGGTCACGACCTCGCCGACTTTGCGCTTCATCAACGCTTTGCCCAAGGGTGATTGAAAGCTGATCCGGCCCTCCGTGGGGTTGGCCTCGTCCGGGCCGACGATCAGGTAGCTGCTGCGCTTCTCGTTTTCATCCACGACTTCGACCCGGGCGCCGAAACGGACTTCGCGATGCGCGCCCTCTTCCTGCTTGACCACGACCGCATCCTCGAGGCGTTTGCTGAGGAAGCGGATGCGTCGATCGATCTCGCGCAGCTTCTTCTTGCCGTAGGTGTACTCGGCGTTCTCCGAGCGATCGCCCTGGGCAGCCGCATCGGCAACCTCTTGCACGACACGGGGGCGGTCGATGCTCGCTAGTTGATTGAGCTCACTGGCAAGCTTTTTTGCCCCTTCGGGCGTCAGATAGGTGGGCATCGGGCTGGCTGGTCTGATCGTCGTAAAGCTCAGTTGGCTCGCGCTGGCAAGAGATCGTAGCGTAGTGCCGTGAGCGCGAAACGTTGGCTCTTGGTCTCCGCGGTTCTTGGTGCGCTGCTATTGGGCGGCGCAGCAATCGGACTATTTGTCCTATTGCCAGGCTACGTCGAACGCAAGGTGCTTTCCAGTGCCGAGGCACAGGGCGTGAGCCTGAAACCCGAAAGCATCTCGTTTGGTTGGGGCTGGGTGCAAATCACTCAGGCAAAAGTCATCCTCGCTCGGGTACGCACGGTCGAGATGCAGGTGGGGCGGATCGACGTCGCGCTCGACGGCCTGACTCCGCTGTCGATCGACCTGACGAACATCGACGGTCTGGTGGTCGGCTCAATCACGAACGTGGGCCTAGAGCTCAGCGAGTGGACCCGAGCGCACCCGAGCGCCTATTCGCTACCGCTCAGCGCCAAGAACGTGCGGGTCCGTTTCGTGGAACCTGCCGGCACGCCGCCCTGGCTCGAGGTCTCCGGCGGTGAGCTGACGCGCACCAAGAGCGGCGGCGTCTTCGCGGCCCAGCACACCCGCTTCATGGGCGTGGATTTGGGCACAATCGGCGCTGGCTTCGCGCGTGAAGCGTCGTCCATCGCGCTCGGCTTCGGCGAAGCCGACTTCAATCAGGCGCCTTTTCGGGTCGAAATTTCCACGAGCAGTAGTACGCCGACGGCGCGCTTCATACTTTCACCGACCCCCGCCGAGCGGTTGGCAAAGCCACTCGGCTTGGGCCTGCCCGTGAGCGGCGTGCTGGTGAGCTCGGAGACCACCATCGCATTTGCCGGTGAGGCCGCGAAGGAAAGCATCAGCGGCGTGACGAAGATTACTCTCAAGGGCTACATCCCTCCCCATCCCTTCGAACTGGACGGCTTCATCTTCGGAGATACGACCACCTTCGACACCAAGTTCGCGCTGTCCAAAACCCGCGACCGCGTGACGCTCACGGAGTCGCGGCTCAAAGCCGGAAAATTCGAGCTGCAAGGGGACGGCTGGCTCAGCCGCGGCAGCGACCACTCGGAAGCAACGCTCGACTTGAGCGGCGATCTGCCGTGCAGCGCCCTGGCCGGAGTCCAAGCAGAATCCCGCTTGGCCAAGCTCTTGGGCAGCGCTCTGGCTGGCAAAGCCGGAAAACTCGCAGAAAAGCTGATCAACGGCAGTGTCCGCGTGGGCCTCAAGTTGAGCGCGGACACTCGTCACCTGGGCGCGGCTCAGATCGAGCGCACGATCGGCGTCGGCTGCGGCCTACGCCCGCTCTCGCTCGCCGAGCTCAGCAAGCTGCTACCTGCGGAGGTCAACGAGTTGCTGAAGAACTTGCCGGCGTTGCCGAACGATTTGTCGAGCTTGCCTGCTTTGTCCGGTTTGCCTTCCAGCTTGCCTCCGTTGCCCAGCGGCATGCCCGCGCTGCCTGCTGGCCTGCCGCAGCTGCCAAACCTCGGGCTGCCGACGAGCCTTCCGACTCGCCCCCCAGCAACGCCGAAAGCGAGTGGCGCCACGGCACCGACCGGGACCAGTCAGCTTGCCCCACAACCTGCCGCGAGCAGCAACTGATGGCGCGCATCGCGATCCTGGGCGCCGGAATGATGGGCAGCGCGCTGTCCTTGCCGCTGATCGATCGCGGTCACGAGCTGCGCTTGATCGGCACCGAGCTGGACGCGGAGATCATCACCGCACTCAAGGCGGGCGCACAGCACCCCACCCTTCGCCTGCAACTTCCCAGCGTGATTCAGCCATTTCACGCGGCCGAACTGGAGCAAGCACTGGCAGGAGTGGACGCGATTGCGCTCGGAGTCAGCTCCGCCGGGGTGCGTTGGGCAGGCCAAGCGCTGACTCCGTGGCTCCGTGCGGGCATCCCACTGTTGATGGTCTCGAAGGGCCTCGTTTACGATCAGCCGCGCTTCGAGATCTTGCCGGATGTGCTGAAGCGAGAACTGCCCGCAGCGCTCGCTGTAGAACCGGTTGCCGTGGGCGGGCCGTGCATCGCGGGCGAGCTCGCACGCCGAGTCGAGACCTGCATCGTGTTCACGGGGCGCAACATGCAAAGCGTGAACGCTTGGGCCGAGCTCGCACGGGGCCCGTACTATCACGTGTTCACGAGCGCCGATCCCGTGGGCACGGAGGTCTGCGCAGCGCTCAAAAATGCCTATGCCATGGGCATCGGGTTCGCCGCGGGTTTGCACGAAAAAACCGGCGGGAGCGCAGGCAGCATCGCCATGCACAATTGCGAAGCGGCGCTCTACGCGCAAGCCATTCTGGAAGCCAAGCAGCTGTTGCGCCTGCTGGGTGGCGACCCCGAGTGCGCCTCGGGGCTGCCCTTCGCCGGCGATCTGAACGTGACCTGCAACGGCGGGCGGACCGGAAGATTTGGCCGCTTTCTCGGACGAGGCCTAGGACGCGCCGGCGCCATCTCCGCCATGAACGGAGCCACGCTGGAGTGCCTGGAGATCCTGGAAACGCTCCGCATCGGTCTCGCTGACCTGGCTCGGACGAGCCGCTGCGAGCTGAGCGACTTCCCTTTTCTTTCGCATATGCTCGAGGTCGCGCTGGACGATCAGCCAGTCGACATTCCCTATCAGCAGTTCTTCAAGGCGCCTCGACCAGCATGAAGCGCAGCGAGTAGCTGAGAGTGGTCGGACCGCGCTTCGGCTTCTGGAACTCCACCGACTCGAACACGGCGCCCAGGCAAGCTCGAAACTCGGGACCGCGGAGTGACGTGCGCGGTTGTTCGATGCGCGGGTGCCCCCCGGCGCGGGCGACGTGCAGATCCACCCCGAAGCGACCGCCCTGCGCCGGATCTTCGTTCTTTCTGTAACAATCCATGAACGACGGGAAGCGCTCGGCCACCGCGTTCAGGAACGGCGCCTTGGTCTCGGCGTCGTTCGGGCCGCCGCCGATGTGCAGGCCGATATTCTCGACCTTGAGCTCAGGCAGTGGGCGCATCGGCTGTTTCGGGTCGAGCACAATCTCGGGCAAGCGCTGCGCGGGAACAGCAGCCTTTACAGCGGTCGCCGGAGCGCCGGGTGCGGTGCCTGGCGACTGCGCTGGCGTCGTCGTGCCAGCGGGCGCGCTTGCGGCCGTGGGTGACTGCGCCGCCGTTGCAGCAGGCGTTCCCGCCGCACAACCCGCGCTGCTGCCAATTGCCAGCGCAGCAATCACGGTACGGAGCGCAGAGCGCGGCCTTTTGACTCGGGAACGCAAACCCATCAGCCGAGTCATCAGCGATTTTGCACTCGAATCGATTTGGTTTGAGCCCACGAAAGACTGTGGCAGAACTGGCTGCATGCGGCATTGTCGGCGTTCCATCGCCCGCGCGCTACTGCTCGGGTGTGCCGCATTGCCCGTCGGCTGCAACGAGCGCGACAAGCTGCAGAGCCGGAAACCGCCTGCGCCGGCTCCCGCGCCGAAGGTCAGCGCCAGCAAGCCCGACGGCACGGTCCGACGCGAGCCGCCTGCCGCCGAAATTTTGAATTTGTCAGAGATCCCGGACGAAGCTCGAGCCTCGCCCTCGGCAGGCCTGGCCTCGGGCGTGGCCCCCGGATACAAGAGCAAGCTCGTGATCGACGAGCCACAAGTGATCGGTCCCGCGGGGCAAATGAGCGCCAACGAGCGTGGCGTGGTGATGATCAACCGTGCTGACGAATTGCAACTCGCCAAGCGGCTCGCTGGCGCCGGCGAACGCAGCCACTTTTCCACGATAAAGGGCGGGGCGAACGATTTTTTCGCGGTCGCGCGCGGGCCGCTCTTGCTGCGCGGCAAGGCGTATTGGGTGAAGGAGGGCAAGCTCGTGCGGCGCGCTCAGGACAACTCGACGCCGCTCGAGATCTTGGCCAACGACGCGCGCAACGGCACGCGCGTCGTCGCAGCTGATTTGTCCGATGCGCCGACGCACGCCATCTACATCAGTAACCCGGTCGGCGACGACGCTCCGCCTCGCGCAAAACTGTGGGTCGAAGGCGGCGAGAACATCGTGCTTTCGCCCGAGGGCGGCGGAGCCAGCAGCGTTGCGGTAGCGAGTATCGGCCAGGATCTGTTCACGGTGGCGATCGATGCTCGCAGCGCGATGACCCCGATGCACGGCCGACGCGTGCATTTCCAGGCAGGCAAAGCCGAACTCGGCCCGGACGTGGTGATGTGGGTGGGTTCGACCTCCCAGATATCGTCCGAGGTATTCGCGACGACGACGCCCCTGGGCGTGCGCGCGTTCCTGCCCATCGAGCGGGATGTCAGTCATTTCGGCTTGGTCATGCTCGCCCTGGGTCGCGAGCCGCAAATGGATCCGAAAACGGTCTGGCGCGGCTACCCGAACGGACTCGACGTGGCTCCGGTGGCCAGCGCTTCTTTTTGTGGGACAGCATTCGTGGCTTACGTGCGACCGGAAAACGCGCAGCCCGAGGCTCGTCAGCTGCTGGAATTGGCTGAAATCACCGAAGCTGGCCTGGGGCCCCCGGAGACCGTCGGCAGTGCACGGGGCTTTACCAATGTCTCCCTGGCCGCCGCGACAAGCTCAGCGGTTTTGGCCTATGTTGCCGACTTCCGAACCTTTGCCAGCTCGCTCCGCTGCTCTCACAAGAAATAACTCTACCGCTACCATGCCCAAGAAGAAATCGACCAAGAAGACCGCCCGCAAGTCGCAGTTCACCGCCAAGACCGCAGACAAGCACGACTTGTATCAGCGCTCGGTGCAGGACGCAGAGACCGAGATCTACTTCATCAACCGCGCCTTCAAGAAGGTGCGTGGTCGTGCGCCGCTCAGCTTGCGCGAAGATTTTTGCGGCACGGCGCTGCTCTGCGGGGCTTGGGTGAAGAGCCTCGAGGAGCGCACGGCGCAAGGCATCGACATCGACCCCAAGGTGCTCGCCTGGGGCACCAAGCGCAACATTGTGCCGCTCGGTGACGACGCGGCCAAGGTGAACCTGCTCTGCCAAGACGTACGCGCGTCATCACCGGGCAAGCACGACGTCGTGGTGGCCTTCAATTTCAGCTACTGGATCTTCAAAACGCGTGAAGCCTTGCGCGCTTACTTCGCGACCGTCAGAAAGGCTCTGAAGAAAGACGGCGCCTTCATGCTCGACGCTTACGGCGGGTGGGAATCAATGGAACCGATGATGGAACCGCGCGCCATCAAAGGCGGCTTCACCTATGTGTGGGATCAGGACAAATTCAATCCGATCACCCACGAGATCTTGAACCATATCCACTTCGAGTTCGCGGACGGCACCAAGATGAACAAAGCGTTCACGTACGACTGGCGCTACTGGTCCTTGCCCGAGCTGACCGAGCTCTTGAAGGAGGCCGGCTTTTCGGACGCTCAGGTGTTTTGGGACAAGAGCAACGACAACGACACCGAGAACTACCAGCCGACGCAACGCGCCACCAACCACCCGGGCTGGCTGGCCTACATCGTGGCGACTCCCTGAACGGCAAGCCGGCGGCGTGAGCCTTTTCGATGCTTGGTACGTCTAAACAGTCGGGCTCCGCATGCCGCGCGGCCCGCATCCGAAAGTAACTATGAAATTTGCGCAGTTGGCGACTGGGTTCGGGGTTTGTGCGTGGCTCACGGCGTGCGCAGTCCAGCAATCGCCGGAGCCCAACGCGCCAGCGGCGAGCGCAACCGGCAGCGGTGCCAAAGCAGCCGCAGCGGAAGAGCAGGCGGTCGCGCCGGAAAGTCCGCGTGCGGCGCCCGCGCCTGCCGCGCGTGACGGGCTCGACACAGCCAAATCCAAGCGCGCTGAGGACGAGGCCGAATTCAGCACTCTCGAAGCTGCCGAGCGCGCGTTGAACCAAGCCAAGGCGGATCTCGATCGGTTGGCGCTCGCCGAACCCTCCCCCACGCTCGGCAACAGCGCGACCGCCCAGCGCTCGACGGAGAAAAAAGAGGGCAAACCCGGGCGTGCGCCCAGCGCTGCCGGCGCACCGGCACCCAGCAAAGCAGCACCCGTCAAGGCGAGCACCCTGTGCGAGGAGGCTTGCCGCGCGTTCTCTTCGTTGTCGCGCGCCGCGAGCGCGGTATGCCGCCTCGACGGCAACAGCGGCACACATTGCAGCCATGCCAAACACGTGCTGGCCGATGCCGAGCAGCGCGTCGCGAGCTGCTCTTGCCCGGCGTCGAGCGACTGAAATGAACTTCCCGGTCGGGCGCCTGGCTCCGAGTCCGACCGGACTTCTGCATCTAGGTCACGCGCGCACTTTCCTGCTCGCCTTCTGGCACATCCGAGCACGCGCGGGGCGGCTCTTGCTGCGCATGGAAGATCTAGATGGTCCGCGTTCTGAAATGCGCTTCGCGGACGCAGCACTCGCAGATCTGGATTGGCTCGGTCTCGATTGGGACGGTCCTCCGTTCGTGCAGTCGACCGAGCTGCCTCGCCTGAACGCCGCGGTGTCCGCGCTGATTGACGCAGGCAAGGCCTACCCTTGCGTGTGCTCGCGCGGCGACATTCGCGGCGCGCAGAGCGCCCCCCAGGAAGGCTCGTCCGAACCACGCTATCCCGGCACCTGCCGCGGACGCTATCGCTCGTTCGCAGAAGCCGAACGACAATCGGGGCGCGCGGCAGGTGCGCGCCTACTCGTTCGGGAGGGCAGCGTCACCATCGAAGACGGCGTGGCCGGCTCGAGCACTTGGGACGTCGCGCGGGACGTGGGTGATTTCTTGATCGCCAAGCGAGACAAGGCCCCCGCCTACCAGCTGGCCGTGGTGGTCGACGACCACGCTCAAGGCGTCAACGAGGTGCTGCGCGGTGCTGATCTCCTGCCCAGTGCCGCACGCCAATGGCACGTGCAGAACGCGCTCGAGCTCCCACACCCCGCCTGGTTCCACGTGCCGCTCGTAACCGACGCGAGCGGTCGCCGGTTGGCGAAACGCGAAGCCGATTTGAGCCTGGCCGAGCTGCGGGCCGGTGGCACCGACCCGCGTGCCATCGTCGCCTGGGCAGCACAGAGTGCGGGGATCGCCGTCAGCGAGCGCGTGACCCCGACCGAGGTCACGCCGCTCTTCCAGCTCGGCGCCCTGCCCGCCGAACCCGCGCCGCTCGGGCCGGAACTGCTTTCGGCATTGAGGAACGCGCGCTGACAGCCCTCGAGCGCTGGCTGGCTGCCGCTATTTCAGTAGGCGGCTCTTCGGATCCAGCGCCACCAGCAGCGCTTCTTCGCAGCCGGGCGGGACTTCGCTGTCCTCCGGCAGCGGACGCACGAGCCAGGTATCCGGACTTTCGGGATCGCGCGTGACCGCGACGCGCACGGCCGAACGCACCGCGGGCCGTTTGACCTCGACGACCGGTGTGACGGGCGCGTTGGCGATCGTGGCTTCGCTCGACGGAGGCGATGGCATCGTGATCGATCGCGGCGAGGCGAGCGACGGCGCAGGCAAGTCGGTGATCTGAACACCGGACTGCAAAGCGTCGCGCTGCACGGGCGCGGCAGCATCGACTTGCGTCTTGTCACTGAAGTCGTCGTACGACGAAAGCATGACGGCCTCGTCCACGCGGCGAGGCGTAGGCGGCAGCAGTGTTGACGTCGCCAATACCGGCGGAGGCGCGGGAGGTGGCGGCACGGAGGCTCGCGCGGGCAGAGGCGCAGGTGGCGGCGGCACGGAGGCTCGCGCGGGCGGAGGCGCAGGTGGCGGCGGCACAGAAGCCGGCGCTGCCGGGGGCGGCTGTTCGCTTTGCAGCGCCGTGCTCAGGTCCGCCGCGCTGCGTGCCAAGTTCAACGCGCGTAGGTCGTCTCCCGACTCTTCAGCGCGCTCGGCAGCGCGGCGCAACCAACGCAGAGCCTCCAAGCGCTCACCACTCCGGAACAGAGCGCTGGCAGTCTCGATCGCGACCGCGACTGGCTCGGGATCATTGGCGTCTAGCGCTGGGAAATCGGGAAGATCGGCGAGATCGGCTGAAGAATCGGACATGGGGCGCGCAGTCTGGCTGAGACTTTTGCCGAGCAAAAGCGGATTGTTGCACGTTGGCGATTCCGCGAAGTTTGCGGCGGCGCGCGGCGTCCGCGGGGCGCGCAAAAATCCGCGGCGACCAGACGCTCAGTGCACGCCGTGCATGCGCCGAGCGATCAACGGCGAAACCAAAACCAACAGCACGCCAACCCCGAGGGCGATCCAACCAATCGAGCCGAACACCGAACCATAGACCATGACCGTCTCGGCCGGCTGGGGCAGGGCTGCATTGACGGTGCCGCCCCCTTTGACGCCCGTGAGCTGCGCGATCAGCGCCGCCATGTATTGTGCAAACGAGTACGCCAAAAACCAGGTACCCATCAGGATGCCCGTCACGCCCTTGGGCGAGAGCTTGGTAATCATCGACAAGCCGATGGGCGACAGACAAAGCTCACCGGTCGCGTGCAGGCAGTAGCACAGGATTAACCAGAACATCGGCACCACCCCCGTGCTGCGCGAGGTTTCAGCGCCGACGTACAGCGCTGCGAAACCCAGGCCGAGCAAGATGGTGCCGAACGCGAACTTGAGCGCGGTGTTCGGTTCCAGGCGGCGGCGCGCCAAGTACAGCCAGAGCAAGCTGAACAGGGGCGCCAGCAGCAAAATGAACAGGCCATCCACGGACTGGAACAGCGCCGCGGGGATCAGCGCACCAAACAGCGAGCGGTCCACGTTGCGATCAGTGAACAAGCTCATGCTCGTCCCGGTTTGTTCGAAGAATGACCAGAAAACCACTGAAACGAGCGTCAGTAGCAGCGCCACGCCCAGTCGGTCGCGCGCGATCTTGTCCGGCAGCCGAACCAGATATACGCACAGCCCGAGAAAAACCGCCGCGCCGAACACGATCAACAGCGAGCCGACCAACGCAGCGTGCTGGACCAATTGCCAGGCGATCGCCACCGCCAACAGCGTACCGAGGTAAACCCAGCAATCCAGTGAAAGCCCGGCGACAGCGCGCAGGCCACCCGGGCGTGCCGGCGGCTCTGCCAAGCCGGCCAGCAGCGGCTGCGCGCGGACGAAAACCAATAGGCCGAGCAGCATGCCAATACCGGCGAGGCCGAAGCCCCAGTGCCAGCCGAGTCGCTCGCCTACGTAGCCACAGGCGATGGGAGCCAGGAACGCACCCAGGTTGATGCCCATGTAGAAAATCGTGAACGCCGAATCGCGACGCGGATCATCGGTGCCATACAGGCGCCCGACGAGGCTGGAGATGTTGGGTTTGAAGAAACCGTTGCCGCAGATCAAAAGTGCGAGCGCCAAATAAAATACCTGCGGGCTTTGCACGGCCATCGCAAAATGACCGAGGGCCATCAACACCCCGCCGATCAGCACCGCCTTTCGAAAGCCCAACAAGCGGTCCGCAAGCAGGCCTCCGATCACGGGCGTTGCGTAGACCAGAGCCGTGTAGCTGCCGTAGATCGCGTACGCCGCCTGGTCGCTGAAGAGAAAGGCCTTCGTCAGATAGAAGACCAGCAGCGCCTTCATGCCGTAAAAGCTGAAGCGCTCCCAAGTCTCGGTGAAGAGCAGGTAGGCGAGCGCTCGCGGGTGCCTGGGCAGTGCCGAGCCTAGCTCGGGCGGCGCCGGATTCGGCGACGGCGCAGTGCTCAATGCAATGCCGGATCGGGGACGGCTTGGGGCCTGCGAATACCAGCTTGAGCCAAACGCTCGGCGACGACCGTGATGCGCTGCATGTCCTCGAAGCCCAGCACTCCCGCGAAGCCCGTCAACGAACGAACCACGACCGGACGACCCGCGAGTTCGAGCAAACGACGACGCACTTCGTCGAGTGGGGTTCCCGCATCGACGGCAAAGAACTCACGGCGCATCAATGAAGACAGTGGCGCATCCAGACCGACGCGAGGCGCGGCGGCCAGCACTTGCTCGCGGCCGATCGTGCCCAGCAATTCCTTGCCGTAAAAGACCGCAAAGTGCGCTTGCGGGCAGCGTACCAGCGTGTCCAGGACATGGCCGACCTGCTCGTGGGGGGCGAAGACCACCGCGTTCGGGTCGCATACCTCGCCCGCACGCAACTCGCCGAGCAATTCGCAGGCTCGAACCGCGGCGCGCTCTTGTGCTGCGCCCACGAACACGAACATCCCCACCAGCGCCAACAAACCCCAATCCTTCTTGAAGGCGACGCACACGATCACAATCGCGATCACCTGGCCGACCGCCGCCGCAATCCGTGTGGCACGCGACCGGCCCAGCGAAAGGCTGAGCAATGCGCGGAACACTCGTCCACCATCCATCGGCAACGCCGGCAGCATGTTGAACAGCGCCAAAAGCGCGTTGCACCAAAACAGCGCCCGCACCAACCCGAGTGGCGTGGGAGCGGCCAAAGAGGTGAAATCGTTTGCGTCGAGTGGGATTCGGTAGTGATCCAGCACGAGCAAAGCCGACAACGCGATCAGCACGTTCAGCAGCGGGCCGGCGAGCGCGATCAGTAATTCGTGCTGCGGCTTTCGCGGCTCGTTCGCCAGACGCGCGACCCCACCAATGGGCAAGAGCAAGATTTCGGTCACCACCACGCCCAGGCGCTGTGCCACCAGGCTGTGACCGAGCTCATGCAGCGTGAGGCTCGCGACCAGAGCGCAGATCAAGAGCACGCCGAAGGCCGCAGCGCGCGGGCCTTGGGGCGCAGCAAGATTGAGCGCAAAGAAAATCACCGCCAGCGCGAAGGTGACGTGCACACGCACGTCGATCCCGGAGATACGCGCGATGCGAAAGGACCACCTCATGCGCGGGACGATAGTGCCGTGCGAAACGCTTGGCGAGCAGCCAAGAATTGGAACTCCACTACGCCTTGGCGGACGGCAGTGAGCACCGCAGTGTGGACGGGGCGTTTCGCGATCGAATGACGCAGTTCAAAATTGAAATACCACCCGACACCGGACACCTGTAACCTATTGAATTTCGGCCCATTTATTTTGGCACGCCACCTGCACTATGTCCTCGTGCAGGCGGCGCCCTTGGTGACCCCCCCCTCCGCCCGGGTCGCCGCCTCCCTAATCTATTCAACGGCCCGGTGCGCTCCCCTCGCGCCGGGCTGTTGCCCTATTTTGTATCGGTCAGGGTGCGAGTTCAGGAGCCGGCAATGCGCCCGGCCGCGCCCAGGCGTGCCAACGCGACGGCCACTTGCTCCACGAAGTCGGCCAGCTCCGCTGAATCACTGGTTCGAAACGGGTGATCGCTCCGCCCCAGTTCCAGCATGGCGCACAGCTCGCCGTTGACCATGATCGGCAGAACTGCGAGCCCTGCTAGAGGCACGCCTGGGCTCAGTCGGGCGGAGACGGTTTGCTGCACACCGCCGGGCTCTCCGACACCGAGCAAAAGACGTCCGCGTCCGCTACGCGCAAGCACGAACGCGGGATCGAACCAAGGCAAAACCTCACCCAAGCACTCACTCGGGGCTTCGAACAAGCACGAGGTCGTGGGCAATAGCAGTGGCTCGCGGACTCGATGCGCTAGGCCGACCGTCGCTGACGTGGCTTGGGCTGCGGCATGCAGCGCGATCAAGAGCGCTTCGCCAGCGTCCGCAGCCTGAGCCACGGCTTCGGCGCTCTCCTGCCAGCTAGTCGGTTCTAGCGTGGGATCGTCGACTCGCCGTTCGAGCACCCGAGCGAGCGCCGATACTTCACGAATCTTGGCCAATTCACGCCAATTTTGCCAGCCGGTTTGACGGACCCAGGCGCTGCTTGGAACACGTCCGTGGATCACCCCGCGCAGCAGGAGTTCGGTGCGAACCGGACCGACGGTCACTCCGCCATTGCAGACCAACCACTCAGGGGCACTCGTGGGTGCAGAAAAACCGCTAGACAATTGCATGACGAAAACCGCTCCTACCGAGGAAGGTCGGCGATACGAATTGTTCCAAGCGAGCCTAGCGCGGGCCAACAATCGAGCGCAAGAGCGTTACCCGGGATGCGAGAGCCAGGCCAAGGTCTCGAAATGATGGGTCTGGGGGAACATATCGAAGCCCGCCACCGACGAAAGGATGTAGCCCGAATCGCATAGAGTGCGCAGATCGCGCGCGAGCGTCACCGGGTCACACGCGCAGTAGGCGATGTGCCGTGGCGCTCGACGAATCACTTCCGACAGGACTTCGCGCGCTCCGCTGCGCGGGGGATCGAGCAGCACGAGATCGAAAGACTCGGCGCGCGACAGCTTGGCCAGCGACTCCTTCACATCCCCGGCAATGAAGCGCACGCGCGTGAACCCCTGCTCGGCCGAAGCTCGCTTGGCGGCTGCGATCGAAAGCTTCGAACCCTCGATGCCGACGCCACTCTTTCCGCGCGCCGCGAGCGGCAGGCTGAAGTTGCCGGCGCCGCAGTACAGATCGCAGAACGTGCTCACCGCACGTTGCTCGGCGCCATCCAGCACCGCCTGCACCAGGCGTTGATTCACCGCCCAATGGACCTGGGTGAACCCGGCAGCGGGAACTCTCAATTCGACTCCGCCAGGCAGCGGGAAGCGTTGATCGTACTCGGGCGCCGAACTGCGCTCGCCAACGGAGACCTGAAATACTCGCGATAGCGCGGCAATCAGCGCGGACGCTTGCCCTTCATGACGGCCTACAGGCAGCAAGCGCAACGCGAGCCTTGGTCCCGCGGGCGCCACACGCAGCTCGAGCTCGCTGAACGACGCCAGCTCAGTGCGGTGCTGGCTCGTGATCGAGCGCAGCGTGAGCAGCGCCTGGTCGAGCTCGGGGTCCGCGACCAGGCACCCGGGGACCTCCACCAACTCCCGAGACTCGGCGGCAAAGAAGCCGAGTCGGCCGTCCTCGGCGATATGCAAGCGGATGCGCGAGCGATAGGCGAGCGGCTGCTCGGCGGCGACGAAGGAAAGCTCCGGGAGCTCTTGGAAGCGACCCGTGCGAGTCAGCGCGTCACGCAAAATTCCTAGCTTTTGGCTGAGCTGCGCGGGGTAATCCAGCGTCATCAGATCGCAGCCACCACAGCTGCCTTGAACCGGGCACACGGGCTGCACTCGATCGGGACTGGCCTCGAGCAGGCGCCAGCGAGTCGCCTGCAGGTAGGTTTGATGGTCCTCGGCCAGCTCCACCCGGATCCGCTCACCCGGTAGCGCCCCCGGCGCGAACGCGCCCTGCCCGTTCGCAAGCCGCAGAAAGCCGGCGCCGCCCGGCACGAGCTTTTCGACTTTCCATTCACTCTGCTCGGGTTGGAGCAAAATGGCGGGTTTTGGGGGCTGGGTTCGGCGCAAGGGCAGGATCGCAGGGTATGGAACGTAAGAAAAATAACTCAAGTTTCGTCGCGCGTCGGTGTCACATAGCTGACCCGAGGCGCGACCAAGGGCTTGGTGAAGTCATACCCCATGGCAGCCCCCGCGTTCTCTCTCCAAAACCAGAATGCCGCCCGCTTGGCTGATCCCTCGCTCCGCGAGGGCCTGATGAAGTACGCGCGCCACCGACTTCCACCCGGGGAAGTGGAAGATCTGGTGCAGAATACCTTGACGGAGGCGCTGATCGCGACGAACGCGCCCAGCGAGGAGGCGGACTTTCGGCGTTGGCTCCACGGCATCGCTCGGCACAAGATCGCCGACAGCTATCGACGCCGTGGCCGACAGCCCGTCCCGAGCCCCGACGTGGACCAGCGCGCGGCTGAAGCGAGCCCGTCGACCGGGGAACTCAGCCAATGGATCGAGAGCGAATTGCCGAAGACCGACGGCGCGCAGGCGACGCTACATTGGCTTTTGCGCGAAGGTGACGGAGAAAGCCTGGACGAGATCGCGCGTGACCTCGATCTGCCGGCCCCGCGGGTCAGGCAGCGCGTTTCGCGCCTGCGTCGACACCTTCACGCTCGCTGGCTGGCCCTGGGCGCGGCCGGCCTGTTGCTGTTGGTCGGCGCGGGCGCGCTGTTCCAGCGAGCATCGCAGCCTCCGTTGCCACCGAGCATCGCACGAGAACCGGTAACCCCTTTCGAGCGTGCACGCCTCTTGCGCCAAAACGGCTTGCAACGATGCGCGGTCGGGGCCTATCAGGAGTGCATTGCTGCGCTCGACCAGGCGAAGGCACTGGACCCGAACGGGGAAAGTGCGATCGCAGTCGTCGAAGCCCGCGCTGCCGCAAGCCATGCCGAGCCGTCGCGTGTGCTGCCCCGTGCGCCCACCGGCACCCCCCCGGCGACGCTTCCCGACGGCAAAAACACGCCGAAGCAATACGCGCCGCGCAAGCCGGACCCGAAGCGCAGCGCGCCGAGCAAGGTCATGCAGAAGGCTGAACCGCTCGGCGCAATGCAGAAGCAAAATGTCCTTCCAAGCAAGCCTGCCCCGACGGCCGACGACGGCGCGTTGGGCGGCGAACTCTCACCCAAGGCGCAAAAACGCAAGTAGCGCTAACTCGACAGGAGGCGGTGTAATGGATAGGCGCTGAGCGCAATGCGATTGCCGTCGGGATCCCGCGCGTAGCTACT
>DATEPG010000240.1:0-3756 GCA_035273265.1 Polyangiaceae bacterium | reverse complement strand
CGTCGCTGCGGTCGCCGCCGATGTACTCGCCGATCTCGAGCCCTTGCCCACGCGGGCCCGGGTCGGGCAATGGATCGAAGTGCGCGCCACGCTGCGCGTGCCGGCCACGGAAGCCAAGCTGGTGGTGCTCGGCCCACGCGGGGCGCCACGCCCCGTGCCGACTTCGTTCGACGATGGCCGCGTTCGCGCGCGCTTCAACGCGGACCTTCCTGGCCCGTGGCTCGTGCAACTGCTGGCTTCGGTAGACGGCGGGCCGCGCCCACTGCTCGAAGCGCTGGTGTTCGCCGGTGTGGAGCCACCGAGCACGGCCGCGATCAGCAAAGCGCCGGGCGAGGACGCACTGAACGCGGCGAGCGCGAAAGCCGATCCGCGCGCGGCCCTGTACACGCTGGTCAACGCTGCGCGCGAGAGCGAGCGCCGCGCACCGCTGACACGCGACCCGCGACTGGAAGCGCTTGCAACGGAGCACGCGGAGGCCATGCGCCGCGCGCACAGGACCGCACACGAGACCGGCGACGGTGATCTGAATCGACGCCTAGAACGAGCGGGGCTCGAGCTTTCCGCGGGCGAAAACGTGGCGCATGCCGGTAGCGCAGCGAGCGCGCAAAGAGCACTGTGGGCGAGTCCCTCACATCGCGGAAACCTGCTCTTTAATGGCTTCGACGTGGTCGGGATCGGCGTGGCATCGGATGCCGACGGCAGCCTTTGGGTTTGCCAGATCTTCGCTAGCAGTCGCTAGCCACGCGCGGACCAGAACCGGCTAATCGGCCGACAGATTCAGCGAGTTCCCGGAATAGGTCAACAATCGCCACTATTCAAAGCGGTCGCTCGCGGGGTACCGTCGAACTCGTGTTTCGCCGGATTGTTCGTGAGTTGGGCAGAGTTTTGCAGACTTCGACCGGGCGAGCTCGCCCCTCGCGTTTTCTCCTGACGGTAGCGGCCGTCACCGCGAGCTGGCTGGTCGCCAGCACTGCGCACGCGCAGACCGGTTATTTTTATCTCGATCGCGCGCAAATCTCCGGCGCCCCCGACGACGGCTTCATGGTTTGGCGCCCGTACATGTCGGAGAAGACTCGCTTCTACGCCAACGCCATCCTCGGCTATTCGCACAACCCGCTGCGCAACGACACCGTCACCGCCGACCCGGTTGCGAAGGAAAAGATCGACAACCCCGTCCAGGGACAGTTTACGACCTACCTGTCTGTGGGGACCGAGATCGCCAACCGCTTGTCGGTGAACATGATGATCCCGATCACCGTGTTGCAACTTACGGGTGACGATCCGAGCGCTTACGAAGTCGGCAGCGGTGGCATCAGCGACGCGAAGGCCATGCTGAACGACATTCGCCTGGATGCGCGCGTGCGCAGCTACGAGTCGGACAACCATAAGCTGCGCCTCGGCGGTGGCGGTGCATTCTGGATCCCCACCGGCAATACCAACTCCTTCGGCGGCGACGATCAGGCCACCGGCTACCTTTACGGCTCGGCCGAATTCAATTTCGGAAAGTTCTATCTAGCAGGCAACTTGGGGCCACAATTTCGACCCGAGCGCAGCATCGGCGGCGCCAAGGGTGCGCTGTTCATCGCCTCCGAAATCCGTTACTCGGGCGGCCTGTACATGCCGCTTCGCGGCGGCAAAGTGCGCCTCGGTGGTGAGCTTTGGGGCACCACCGGTCTCACAGAGTCGGGCGGACACAGCACGTTCATGACCTTGCGCAACACCGATTTGGAGTGGCTCGCGCAGGTCCGCTACGTGCTCGACGAACGCTCCCGCTGGTACATGGAAGGCGGCTTCGGTACGCGCCTGGCGGCAGGCTACGGCGGGCCCGATTTCCGCATGCTGATCGGCATCGGTCACTACCTGACGATGCTCGACTTCGAGGGCAAGTCGCCGCCGCGCAAAGTAAAAGTGATCGTGCCAACGGCCGACGACTACGATCGCGACAGCGATGGAGACGGCTATCCCGACTCAATCGACAAGTGCCCGACCGTGAAGGAAGACGGCAAGCCGCCCGAGCCGACCGACGGTTGCCCGGCAGCCTCCGATCGCGACGGCGATGGCATCCCCGATGCCGTCGATCAATGCCCGGACAAAGCCGAGGACAAAGACGGCATCCAAGACGATGACGGCTGCCCGGAAGAGGACGTCGACAACGACGGCGTGCTGGATACCCAAGACAAGTGCCCGACGGAGCCCGGTCCGCGATCGAGCATCGCCGAAAAGAACGGCTGCCCGAGCCTAACGCGCGTCGGCGACGACGGTGAGGTGCACCTCTTGCAGCCGATCGAGTTCGAGACCGGTCGCGCCGTGATCAAACCCGGTAGCTTCCCGATCTTGGACGAAGTCGTGACGCTGATGAAAGCCCGCGGTTCGATGAAGTTGGGCGTCTACGGTCACACCGATAGCCGCGGCATCCCTGCCCAAAACATGAAGCTGAGCGGCGAGCGCGCCGCCTCGGTCATGGCCTACCTGAGTAGCCACGGCATCGCCGCAAGCCGTCTCGAATCCCAAGGTTTCGGCCAAACCAAACCGATCGCCGACAACGCCACCGACCTTGGCCGCTCCAAGAATCGGCGCGTCGAATTCAAGATCCTGAGCGGCGAGTAGCAGCTTCGGCCGACGGGCCGCTGTGGCCAGGGTCAGAAACAACCCTGGCTCAACCGCGGCATTTTCTGGCTTCTTGGGGTTGGCAGCGGGCGCGGCCGGCAAATGCCGGCGCAAAGCCCGCTTTCTCACGAGCCCAAGCCAGGTAAATCGCGCAGCTTCCGGTTGCGAGCGCAAAAATCACGTGATAGGACGCCGCTCCCATGCGCGAAAACATCCGCCTCGTTTCTTCGGCCGGCACTGGCTACGCCTACTACACGCAGAAGAACAAGCGCACGCAGACCAACAAGCTCGAGCTCAAGAAGTTCGATCCGGTCGTGCGCCAGCACGTCCTGTTCAAAGAAGCGAAGATGCCGGCTCACAGCAAGTGAGCGAGCGTCTGCTTCTGCTCTGAGCTTCTGAATGTTATTGGCGCCCCCGCGATGGACTTGACTGAAATCATCGCTGGTGGCTAACTCCCGCTCCCTTTCCGAGACCCCCCTGTCATGAAGCGCACTTTTCAGCCCCACAACACCAGCCGGCTCCGCACGCACGGCTTCCGCAAGCGCATCAGCACGAAGGGTGGTCGCAAGGTCCTCGCCAATCGTCGCCGTAAAGGCCGTTGGCGGCTTGCGGTCTCCGCCTACGAAAAGTGAGTGGCGAAGCGGGAACGCCTACTGGGCGTTTCCCGTCCCGTTCGCGTGTCCGTAAGCGCGTCGAATTCCTGAGGATTCAGGATGGCGGCTTACGCGTGTCCACGTCGCGGTTCGTGCTCATTCTCTCTGCCAGCGCGGCTCCGCATGCGAGCGAGCCGCGGCTGGGCATCACCGCTTCGCGTCGCGTCGGCAATGCCGTCGTCCGAAGTCGCGCCAAGCGCCTGATTCGCGAAGCATTTCGCGCGACTCGCGAGCTATGGCCGCCCGGTGTCGACCTGGTCGTGATCGTCAAACGCGCAACCGGCGAGAGCAAGCTCGACAGCGTGATCGCCGAATGGCAGGCGGCACGCCCGCAAATCGAGAAGCGGCTGCGCACGCTGCTGGGGGCGGCGAAAGCTCCGTCGGCGGCCGACAAGCCGCGCCCCGCGCCTTAGCTGTTGCTGGAATCGTCGCCCCCCTGGCCGTCGAAACAGCACAGATCACAGGCTCTGACGGGACCGCTCGTCGTGAAAATAAT
>DATEPG010000239.1:0-30955 GCA_035273265.1 Polyangiaceae bacterium | reverse complement strand
ATCGGCGTGCGCAAGTGCAGCACGGTGCGCAAGCGATGCACCTCCGGCTGGGGAGCAAGCGAAAGCTCACTGGTGAGTGGGCCGAGCAAGCGCACGATCTCGCTGACCACGAACTCGTGTTCGCGGCTGTCCTTGTCGCTATCGAGCAAGCGCTTGGCAGAAGCGGCGTCGTCCGCGCTGACCGAACCGGCGACTGCTTCGGTTCGCAGCTCGATACCGCGCTTTTGGAGCAATTGCTCTG
The DNA here is from genome assembly GCA_035273265.1 of Polyangiaceae bacterium. GTDB lineage: Bacteria > Myxococcota_A > Polyangia > Polyangiales > Polyangiaceae > PMG-095. The sequence goes on along the minus strand of DATEPG010000239.1, from coordinate 30,714 downwards.
GGGTCGCGCCCAGAAATGTGGCGCTGCCGACGCGGAAGGCAAAACGGGTCGATTCGGGCGCATCGTCGCGCAAGCGGCTGTGGACCACCTCCGGCAAGAGCTCGCGATCCAAGCTCAGACTGACGCGCCGCGCAGCCACGATTTTCTGAGCGCGACCGCTCTCGATCTCGTCTTGAATCGCGCTCACGAGCTGGCTGAAAGCCTGCTCCGAGCGCTCTTCGCGGGCGAGTTCGCGAGCGAGCTCGCGCGTGGGAGCCGAGTGGAACAACGCCTGCAACGCGCGCGTCAAGCGCGGCTCGAGCTCGGCGCGGAACGACTCCTTGTCCCAGCCGCCGCCGCGCACGATCAGGCACAGCCAGGCACCCGCGTTGTTCTTCAGGTAGCTGAGCTCGGGCAAAACGAAGCGCGCATCGCCGAAGCCGCGCCAGAGTCCGCTCTCTGCTTGGCCCGGCTGGAAGGCAAGACCGCCGAAAAAACGCGCTTTGGGCGCGGCCTGATCGCAGCGACTGGCATCGAGCTGGGACCACACCTGTGCGGCCTGAGCCTGAATGCTGCGAAAGCGGTCCTCGCCTCGTGCTTCGAGCGTGAAGGCAGCGCCTAGACCGCAGGCTTCTTCATCGGCAGGCGGCGCCCAAAGCAACGCGCTGCCGCTGCTCTCGGCGCCGAGCAGGCGTTCGCTCGGAACGCGCGGTACTGGCCAAGTGAGCGCAACCCAGCTGGCGGCGCCGTCGAGCCGAGTCACGTCCCGGGCGACTCGCTCGAGCAGCTCGTGGCTGTCGAAAGTACGGTCAGCCGCTCGAGGGCTAGCTGTACCGATCGCGAACTGTTCGCTCATTTCTGCCTTTGAGGCTCCGCGACGTACAGATGGCAGACCCCGAAGGTGAGCGGATGCACGCCCAGCACGTTCAAGTTCGAGTGGCGCATCAGCTGGGCGAACTCGTGTGCCGGCGGGAAGGCTGCGATCGAACGCTGCAGGTACTGGTACTCCTTCACGCCGGAGAGCAGCGCGCCGACGTAGGGCACGACCGTGTGAATGTGGAAGCGCGCCATCGCACCCAACAAGCCGCCTCGCGGCTCCGACAGCTCCAGGATGGCGATCCTGCCGCCCGGGCGCGTCACGCGGGCCATCTCGCGCAAAGCCTGCGCGCGATCGGGAACATTGCGAATGCCGAACGCGATGCAAACGGAGTGAAACGAAGCGTCCTCGAAGGGCAGGGCTTGGGCATCTCCTTGCACGAGCTCGACTCGGGCTTCGAGCGCCGCCTTCTGCACTTTCGCGCGCCCCACATCCAGCATCCTTGCCGACGGATCGAGGCCGACTACGCTCACGCTGAGCTCGGTGCGCGCGACTTGGATGGCAAGATCCGCGGTGCCCGTCGCCAGATCGAGCACGCGGTGCGCCGAGCCGAGCTCGAGTGCGCGTACGGTCTTGCGTCGCCAGCTCTGATCGATACCCAGCGAAATGACGCGATTTACCAAATCATAGCGGGCCGCGATGCCGTCGAACATGGCGCCCGAGCCGTCGCGCGTCTGATTCGCCAGAGCGGTGCTCGCCGCATCGCGAGCCAGGGCTGTCACAGGTTCAGTCATGGATCTCCGTAAACTTTCAGGAAGGGGGTCGGGTCGACGACTTTGCCGGCAACCAGCGCAGTGAGCAGGGTTTCGCCGAGCCGCGCCAAGCGCTGCAATTCGTGCACGCGGTCGCGTTTGAAATCGGGAGAACTGCCGGTTTCGACCGCGCGAGGCAGCGCCAGCTCCGCGTTACTCAAGGCCTCGCCGAACTGACGCACCAGCTCCAACTCGCGCTCGCGGAGCACCCGCTGGACCAATTTGCCGATGCTGGTCTCAGCCTCGTAGAAGTCACGCCGCTCACCCGGGCGCCAGCTCTTTTTGACCGCGCCCCACTTCAGCAATTCGTTGAGCGTCATGCTGACTGCACCAGCGCTCATCTTCAGCTGCTCGCCCAGCTCCGCCGCGCCCAGCGGGGCAGGCGAAAGGTACAGCACGGTCCACAGGCGCCCCATTGGCCGCTTGAACCCCCAGAACTCCATCAGTCGTCCGATCGTGTCGGCGACTTCCAGTTCGGTCTGGGAAACGGGCTCGGAAACGGCTCCCGTCATCAGCTTGTTCTTTGAGCTTTCAAAACTTCGTGAAACTTTAGGCTCAGCGACCGGTTTGGTCAAGCGGGACAACGCTAAATCCGCTTCTTGAAGCACCCTGCCGCCGATTGGAGGGATCTCTAGCTGCGGCGGGGTTTGCAGTCGTGCGAGCCTCGGACGATCCGGTTTCACCGTGACAGTCGATGCCTCTCACCCTGCCAAGTTGTGCCAGCCGTGCTTGCACTGACTCGGGTTCAGCTGGCTTTTGGCGGAGTCGGCTGGGGGCGGCGTCGCGGATCGGATCTTGCTGATGCCCCCAGATCGAGATGAAGGCGTGGGCTCGTTCGTTGGTGACCAGCTATTTGAGCGTGGATCCGCGGAGCCTGGGGGTGTTTCGCGTGGTGTTCGGCCTAGTCCTGCTTTCGGATCTGGCCAGGCGTTGGGTCGAGCTGCAGATTTGGTACGTCAATAGCGGGCTGCTGCCCAACCATACGGTGCTCTGGCGACCGCCGGCGGGCAGTATCTTCTCGCTCTTTTTCACCGTCTCGAGCACCAGCGAGGCACAGCTCGGGTTCGCGCTGTGCGCGCTGGTATATCTCCTGTTCACGCTGGGTTACCGCACGGGCTGGGCTCAGGCTTTGGCGCTGCTGGCGCGCGTGAGCCTGAACAGTCGCCTCGCGCCGCTCGAAAACGGCGGCGACATGGTCATGGATTTGCTCTGTCTTTTGACGCTGCCATTGCCACTCGGAGCGCGTTTTTCGCTCGACGCGCTGGCGTCTCGGCCGAACTGGCCCGCGTCGACGGAGCACGCGCCGGAGACGGCCGCGCAGCGCGAGCGCTTCGAGCCAACGAGCGCGCCGGTGGTGTCGATTGCGGTGTTGGCGCTGCTACTGCAGTTCGCCGCCATCTACTTCTTCAACGCTTCGAGCAAAGTTGGCCCTGCTTGGCGCGACGGCAGCGCCGTCTACTACGCGCTGCACCAGGACAAGCTCGTGACCTGGCTCGGCGTGTGGATGCGCGAGCACTTGTCGATCTCCACGCTGCGCATGCTCACCTGGTCGACGTTGGCGACCGAATGGCTCGGCTTCGCATTGATCATCACACCGGTATTCGTGCGCGAGGCGCGGCTGCTCGCGGTGTGCATCATGCCCAGTCTACACCTCGGGTTTGCGCTGGGCATCAATGTCGGCGGCTTTAGCCCGGCAATGATCTCATTCTTCCCGCTCTTGCTCCGCTCTGAGCACTGGCAATGGCTGTCTCGTCGCTTCGGCGAGCGCGTGCGACCGATTGCGGCAACGATCGAGCGCCGGGTTCAACCATGGCTCCGCCCCCGGCCGACTGCGCTCGAACCGGCCTCCCGCGCCAGGCGCTGGCTGGGCGAGGGGGCCATCTTCGTGGTCCTGCTGGCGATCGCCAGCGAGGCACTCAATGACAACGCTTCGGTGCCGCAAGCTCTCCGCGTCCCTCAACCCAAATGGGCCAAGGCCATCATCGAGTACCCGCGGATTCTTCAAGGCTGGCGCATGTTCGCGAGCGAGCCGTCGCGCATTGATTCGATGATTTATGTGGAAGCGATCACGGCGACCGGCGACCATGTCGATCCGTACAACGAAGTGGCCAGTGACCAACCTGAACCAGCCGGCGCCGTCGTGCCCACCCACATGGGTCAGAGCCAGTTCTTCGTGATGTACTCGGAGCGGGTGCCCAATGACGGCTATGCAGCCTATCGCTCGGCGTTTTCAGAATGGCTGCTGGCCTATCCCGAACGCACCGGGCGCGCTGAAGACTGCCTGCTGAGCTACGATGTTTACCTGGTCACTGACCGAACTCCCGAACCCGGCACTCAGGCCCAGCCCACACCGCTCGAGCGGCGACGCTTCATGTCGTACGTCGCTCCGTTCGATAGCCCGTGCCGCCTCGGACCAGTCAAAAAGATCGCTTTGAGCGAGTGACGACGTCTATTGATGGCGCCGAGGGTAAAGAAAGCGGTAGCTCCGACGACAGAGACGCCCGAGGCGCATGCGGGATCGGGCTGCGATTCGCGGTCTGGCCGTGCGAGGGAGGGGCCCCTAGCGAGTCGGCTCGTCGTCTGGATCTGGCCGTCCTTGCTTGGGGCGCTGTGCCTCGGGGACATGCTGCAAGTTCACTCGTACGCGCGTCCAGTTCGTCGAGCGGCCGCGCATCGAGTCGACCAAGATGTCTTCGAGTCGTAGAGACGCCGCGACTTTCGGGTGCGCATGTAGCCAACGTTCTAGCCCCGCCAGGGCAGCGTCGCGATCGCTCGATTTGGCAATCACCAGCAGCGCGGCCCGCTTGCGCGAACTCGTACGCGCGGCGGACGCTTTTGGCTTCGTCGAGCTACGAAATTGTCCTGGCCAAGGCGCATCCGCGAGCCCTGCTGCGGTATCACGCGCTGCGAGCTCCAAAAGTCCGTCCAAACTCCCGCTCTGGGAGTTCATCTCCGCCTGGGGATCGCCAAGCTCCGCGAAGCGCTTGGGCACCGTGAATAGCGTAAAATCGGCGGGATTGCAGGCGGGGACTTCATCCCAGGTGAGCGGCGTGGAGACGCGCGCATCCGGCAAGGGGCGCACCGAGTAGGCCGAGCAGGTAGTTCGGTCCTTGGCGTTTTGATTGTAGTCCAGGAACACGCCGTGTCGTTCGTCTTTCCACCAGTTCGAGGTCGCGAGCTTTGGCAGGCGACGTTCGACGGCCCGTGACAGCGCCAGGGCGGCATTGCGGAGCTCGCTGAACGTCCAGCGAGGTTCGATGCGCACGTTGATGTGCATGCCGCGCGAGCCGCTCGTTTTCGGGAAGCCGACCAAGCCATGTTCGTCGAGCAAGCTTTTGACTTCGAGCGCGACGCGCACCACGTCCTGCCAAGGCACGCCGGGACCCGGATCCAGATCGATGCGTAGCTCGTCCGGGTGCTCGAGATCATCGTGCCGAATGGGATGCGGGTGCAGCTCGAGACAACCCAGGTTCACGATCCAAATCAGACCCGCAATATCGTCGACCACCACTTCTTCGGCGGTCTTGCCCGACGGGAACGTCAGCGTCACGCTGCGGAGCCAATCGGGACGCGTCTCCGGAGCGCGCTTTTGGTAGAACGGGGCGGCCTCCGCTCCGCCCACGAAGCGCTTGAGCACGATCGGTCGGCCTGCGATGCCGTGCAGGGCGCCCGCTGCGACTCTCGCGTAATACTCGACGAGCTGCAGCTTGGTTACGGCGACCTGCTGCGAAAAATACAGCTTTTCCGGGTGCGTGATGCGGAGCTCTCGACCCGCTACCTTCAGCCAGATCGCGCCTTCATCGCGGGCCATCGCCAATGAGCATAGTGCGAGCCGCGTGGAACGGTTGGCGTCCGTCCGACGATACAACTTTGCCACACGGGGTAGCCGCGAGCGGCGCCCGGACTTGGCGCCCTGCAACACCGATACACCGGGCCAGCAGCGCAATCGATACACCGTCGGCCAGAAAGGCCGCGACAAAGCGGCGGCACACGGCTTGCTCTGGGCGCTTGCTCGCGTGATTCGAGCGACGGCTCGAAGGGGCCCGATGACGTTGGCAGAGGGGTTTTCGGCCGGCGTCTGGCTCGGATCGAGCTTTACAGGAAAGCCGGCGGTGCCGGCAGAAATGGGAACGCTGACAATGATCACAGGAACACTGTGCGGCCGTCGGGCTGCGCTCGCGGGGCTGGTTGCTTGGGGGACAATGGCGCTCGGATGTTCGGGGGCTCTCGACGAGGGCAGCTCCGAGACCGTCGCGCACACATCGGCCGCGCTGACCGAGTACGGCCCGAACCAGGCCGCGGCCGAAAATTTCTACGCTCACAACAACGTCGTCAACATCAAGATCGAGATGAGCGACTCCGAGTGGCTGACGCTCAAAACGGAGCAGCCGACTCCGCAGGGTTGCGTCCGTGTCCCGGTCGACTCGAACGGCGAATCGCCGGATCGCTTCCCGTGGCAACCCACGACCCGAGTGACGGTCTCTGGGAGCAATTACCTCACCACGCCGGTGCCGTTCACGGGCGTGGAGATCAAGAAAAAGTCGTTCTGTGGTTCGCTTACCACGGGCGCGAACGAGAAGCCGTCGATCAAGCTGAAGTTCGCGTCGTCGTCGGCACGCGATGCGATGGGGCTTCAATACATCGATCTGAACAATAGCCGTCAGGACGACTCGTACGTCCGTCAAACGCTCGGCTACTACCTGTACGGCTTGGCCGGAGTGCCGCATCCGCGGGCCAACTACGCGAAGGTGCAGGTGGTGACCCCGAGCGCAACCGAAAACCTGGTGTACGTGAACGTCGAGCCGCTCCGCGGCAGCTTCATCAACAATCCGGCCAACAAGTTCAGTAACCGAACGATCACGCAGAGTGGATCATCGGACGCGCGGGTGCCAGGTAACCTGTACGAGTTTACGATCGGTGACGATTTCAACACGGACATGCTGACCTACGTCGGTCCCGAGAAGGTCTCCGCCATCCAAGGCCCGACCAAGCCCGATCTGCGATACGCCGTATCGCGACTGAACGCGGACCGGAGCGCCGCCACGTTCCAAGACCTGTTCAACGCCGACCAGTTCGCGACGTTCTGGGCGATGGAGGTCCTGCTCAAACACTGGGACGGCTACACCGTCGGCCGGAACAACACCTACGTTTACAACGACGTGGTGGCAACGTCGGGGACGCAGTCGCCCGCGACGGTCGACTTCAAGTTCATTCCCTGGGGCATCGACCAGATCCTGCAAAAGTCGAGGACCTTCACGGTCGTGAATCCCTCCGTTGCTGGCTCCGCGATGTACGGCAGCGAGCTCCATAAGCGGTTCATGAACGCGGTCGCCTCGTTGAAGAGCACCGTCTTCAGCCGCGCGATGCTAGATGGCGCGATCAAAACACGCATCGACACGCTGCAAAGTCAGCTGCAGACCCTCGGCATCGATGCCAGCGCGCAGATCAAAGTCATTCGAACCCAACTCAAACTATCGCGCGCTGCCGCGGTCCGCTTGACGGGCATGGATGAATCGGGGATTTACCTGGCCGATCTCGAGACCGGCAACGTGATTCACGCAAGCACCACCGAGCAGGTTCCCAATAGCCCGGGCCACTACGAGATCTATCATCGTCCGTCCGCGAACGAAGCCAGCGATCGCTGGCTGACGGGTTGGAGTCCGACCGGATTGACGCTCACCAGCGAGGCCTTCAATCGCAACCTGATCGGCTCTCCCAGCCTGCTCACCTCGGCAGGCCACCCGTACATTTTTCAGGCTCCGCCCGGCACGAACCAACCGTACGACGCTTGGAATTTGGACTACGAAGGGACCACCAGTGACTTCCCCGGCACCATTTTACTGCAGAACGTGGCAACCGGAGGCTACGCGCACTTCAGCGTGAGCGGCGATACGACCCCTCAGGGTCGCCTTCGTGTTTACCAGGGGGGCGCCAACCACCTCATCATGTACTGAGCCGCTCGGCTGAAGGGCGGCAACCAAGCGCTCCAATCTGAGGACAACGGCCGCCCGAGGAAACTCCGGTGGCCGCTGCTTCATCGGACGCTCACTCGAAGCTCGCGCGACCTCGTGGAGCTCCTTCGAGAAAGGCTGACGATCCCGGGCGAGCCGCCCGCCCAAACGTGGCTACTTGTAGTGCGCCTTCAGGGCATCGAGCTCGGCTTGGCTGACGCGCACGGTATTGGCGTGACGCACGCCGGCCGGCATGCTGTAGCCGTCTTGCGCTACACGCCTCCACTCGCTGGGCTTTGCGTCCAAGTTGGTGGTGCTCCAGCAGCCGAACTTACCCGCTTGTGTGAAGAGATCCGCGTACAGGTACCAAAGCTCCCGCTGCGGATCCCGGATGACGAAAGGGCCTTCGGTGGCTTGGCGAATGTCTTGGCGCGTGCCGCGTGGAATGTAGCTCGGGTCCGAGCGGACGAAGCCGCCTGGCGTCAGCAACTCGCTGGCGGCGCGCGCCAACTGAATGTCCTTGCCGGATCCGGTCGAGGCTCCACCGTCGTTGTCGGTCTCGTCTTTGAAAAAGAGGTAGCTCGAACCGCCCCAAGTGACGATCGTGCCGTCGATCACACTGTAACCGGGGTCGAACAAGACCTGCGGTTCGGGGCTCAGCAAGCTCTCGAAGTCTTTGGTGTAACTCACATAGATGCGATTGCGATCGGTATCGTCGTTGCCTGACCAGATGATCGCGTACTGCTCATGATCAGGGGCGTAGTAGGCTTCAGGCGCCCAGGCGTGCATGGCTTTGCCACCCGGTCCGGTGCGAGAAGTGAGCCGGAGCAAGCGCGGATTCGTGAAGGTGATCAAGTCTTTCGAGTCCGCGATCAGGATCTTGGAGCTGGGTCTGTTCCAATAGTCTCGGTCGTTGTTCGACAGTGTCCAGTCGGTCGCCAGATAGACGAAGCTGCCGTCTTGCTTGCGTAAGATGAACGGGTCGCGAATGTGGTTCGTACCCATCCCTGTCAGTTGGTACGCAGGTCCGCCACAGCCGAGTCGCGTCCAGTGCAGGCCGTCCGTCGAGTAGGCTAGGTGCAGTGAATCTGCCGCGACGTCTTGCTCGGGGCCGAAGTAGCTCAAGACCCAGGCGACGGTCACGTCGGCCCGCTCTTGCAAAAACGATCGTCATCCGCAACTCGTGTCAATGCACCGCACCCAGGTCGATCGGCTGATTCTGCCATGTCTTCGGGAACACTCACGTTGCTTGTTGGAGGACTACCAGGCGGGGGCTGGGCGGGATTGCTGGTTGACAATGTTGAAAGGGACCGATTAATTTTAGCAGGGCTACGGGCTTTCAGAAAGACAGGAAGACGACGGTGAAGCGAGCAACACTGGGCCGTCTGTGGCAAGTAACACTCGTTGTGGCTGTTTTGGCCCTCGGATGCAGCGCGACTCCTGTTCAAACTACCCTGCCGTCGCAACCGACTTCGCCCTCGGCGCCAGCGCCCAGTCCGCCGGCCACGGGCCCCGCGCCGGCCGACAACGGAAGTGACCCGGCACGGGAGCCCACAGCCAAATGCAACGTTCAGGTTGGCAGTCTATGCTTCAACACCGTCGATGAAGCCTGCGCGGCCATCAACTGTCCCAAGCTGCAGTGTAGCGCGATGTATTCGTCGCCGATTCAGGTGAGCTGCCGCTGACTTTTCGCCGAGCTTCGCCGCTCGGAGAGCGACCGTTTCGGTCTCGCACGTCAAGCGCCATCGGTGAGCGCTTTGACGGCGGGCGCGTGAAAAAGATCGACCCAAGTCTGGGGTAGCTGCGTAGTCCCATTCAAGAAGGGAGTTTGCCATGCTACATCAAAGGTGCCTGGGAACGCTGCTACTCGCGTTGCTTGCGGGTTGTACGGCTGAAGTCAGCCAGGAGGTGCCCGGTGAGCGCTTCGTCCAAAGCTCGCAGGATGCGCTGTCCGGGCAATCCTGGAAGCTCTGGATGCCCGCTCCGGGCTCGGTCAATACCAACATTCCCGTCTGCTTCGAGCCGAACAGCGGCTTCAACGCCACCGAGCAAGCCGATATCCGGGCCAAGGCCAACGCGTGGAACGGAGCCGCGTCGCGCATCACATTCACTGGTTGGGGCCAGTGTGTGTACGGTCCCTTCAATACATCGCCTGCCGGGATCCACGTGAGCAAGTCGGATAAGTGCGACGTCGACGGCATCGGCAGCGGTATTTCTGGCGTAAGAAACGGTCTAACGCTGGTCGACACGAGCGCCAGTTGCGTCGTGCACGAGTTCGGCCATGCCCTGGGTTTCACCCACGAGCAAGAACGTACCGATAATACGGTCTGCGGCGCCGACCAGACCCAGTCGGAACCGGACCTGGGCATGACCGCCTTCGACAACAACTCGGTCATGAGCTACTGCGGGCCGAACACGGGCGTGCTCACGAACCTCGATATCCTCGGCGCCCGGTCGGTTTACGGCAGCTTCAACCAGAGCATCCCGTACTCGAACTTTGGCAATACCCGCTATGCCGTCCGCGCGAGCAACGGCGACTACATGAGGGCCGACGACAGTCCCCACGACGTGCTCGCCGACCAAGACCACATCGAAGTGCAGGAGAAGTTCTGGATCGACCGCGTCACTGGCTCCGACACGAACTTGCGCTACGGCGATCAAGTCGCGTTCATGACGCACGACTACTACTATCTCCGTGCGCTACCCTCGGGCAACAACTGGTCCGTCGACAAGGCCACCACGCGCGGAGCCGCCGAGACCTGGACTATCGTGAAAGCCAACAGTCCAACCTCGGTTGGCGGACTCGTGTACGTCAACGACGAGGTCGCCTTCAGGTCCTCTTATGGGCGCTATTTGTATCGGGGCACCGATGAGAACGTGCGAGCTCACAACGTAAACATCGGGTCGCGCGAAAAGTGGCGACTGCTCTGGCTGCCGTTCTCGGGCGGCGTGATCTGAGCACGCGGCGTCCGGTGCAAGGCCGACCTGCGCAGGTGCTGCGCGGGAACAAGGCGCGTCGCGAGCTGCGCTGCAGGATAGGGAACGCCCCCCCTCCTACCAATGAATGCGCGAGGTTGTCCGGCTAAGTGGTGGGACCGTTAGTAACGAATCACCCACTTAGCCGGGCAACCAACTCGAATCTGGAATCAGCGCGTTTCGCGCACGCCGCCCGTGCCCGCGCACGTGCAGGGCCGTATCGGTGGCTGCTGCGCTCTTCGCGGTGAGCTTGGGCCGCACGGCTGGCGTGGGCTGCCTCGACGGGCGCTGGTGCGAGTGGAAGGGACAATTCAATTGGCCTTGCCGAGTCCCAGCAACACACTCACCGAGTCAGAGCCGAAGTTGGCAACGGCGAGATCCAATTTGCCGTCCTTGTTCAAGTCTCCGACCGCCACTGAGTGGGGATGCAGGCCCGTTTGGTAGTTGGCTTTGTCTGCGAAGTGCCCGACGCCGGTTCCCAACAGCACGCTCACCGCGCTGGCGAAGGTATCGGTAGCAAGAATGTCCAGGTTCGCGTCTCCGTTTAGATCCGCTAGCGCCAGGGCGCCCGGGTAGCTGTTGGTGGCGCGGTCCACCGCGCCCGCGAAGCGTCCGGCGCCGGTGCCGAACAGTAAGCTGACTCCCGTCGCAGCCGGCGCGGCGGTGGCGAGGTCGAGCTTGCCATCACCGTTCAAATCACCGGACACCACGAATTGCGGGCCCTTGGCGACCGCGTATTCGGTTGCGCTGCCGAATCTCCCGTCGCCGGTTCCCATTTGCACGATCGCTGTGTCGGATGAGTAGCTGGACGCCGCGAGGTCGAGCTTGCCGTCGCTGTCGAAGTCAGCCAGCGCCAGCGAGCCCGGTCCTTGCCCGGTCGCGTAGTTTACTTTGTCGGCGAACGTGCCATCGCCCTTGCCGAGCAGCACGCTCGCTTCATCGATGCGCTGGTCCGCGGCCACGATATCCAGCTTGCCGTCGCCGTTCAGGTCGCCGAGTGCGACTGCGTAGGGGCCGGCCCCCGTGGCGTAGTCCACTTTGATCGCAAACGACCCGTCACCGATTCCGATGAGCACGCTGACGGAGCTGGCAGAGCCGTTGCCGACCACGAGGTCCAGCTTGCCATCGCTATTCAAGTCGCCGATCGCCAGGGGGTAGGGCTCGTCACCCGTCTCGTAATCCAGCTTGGCCTCGAACGCGCCATCGCCCCTGCCCAGCAGCACGCTGACCGTGGCGACGCCGGAGTTTGCGCTGACGAGATCGAGCTTGCCGTCGGCGTTCAAGTCCCCGAGCGCCACTGAAACCGGTCCGTCTCCGACTGCATACTCCGCGTGCGCCGCAAACGTCCCGTCCCCGGTGCCACTCAGCTCGTTCGGTCGAGTCGGGCCGATTGTGGAGGCTCCGCCATCGTTCGGTATCGCATCGACCAGACGGCCAGCGCTGCCTCCCTGGCCGGAACTCGGCCCAGCTGCGCCAACACCATCGTGGTTGCCCGCGCCGCCCGAGGACGCAGCCGATGGCTTGTTCCCGACGATGTTGTCCGTCACCGTGCAGGCGAGCGCGCCGGTCGCCGCAACCAGTGCGGCGCAGGTCAGGCTGATGGCGGAAGTCATCCAGGCTCTTTTTTCACGCAATTCGAGGCAATGCAGCAGCGGCCTCCGGCTGCTGGTGAGTGCCCTTTGCTGAGTGGCGCAAGCGCGCCCAGTCGATCACTTTGCCGCGACAATTCGTGCGCTGACGCGCGTCGTCGGCGTTGTCGTTTTGCCATCGAAGTTCGCTATTCAATGCTAGATTACGGCGGATCGCTTTGCGAGTCGACGCTGCGCGTCGACGAGCTTTGCCGGAGCCCAGGGAGATTATCCGTGAAAGCGAGGCCTTGCGCCGGCGCAATCATCAGTGCTTGCGCCGTGCTTTTCTCAGCCTGCTCGATCTTTCCCCGCGACGGCGGCGGGGGGCACGAGGCGCCTGGAGGGGCGGGGCAGGGTGCCGCCGTTGGAGCCTCGAGCAGTGGGGGAGGGCATTCGCCTGCTGAAGGCGGTGTAGGCAGCGGCGGATCGCAGCAAATGGCTGGCACGGCCGGAGTCGGCGGCACGGCCGGAGTCGGCGGCACGGCGGCGGCAGCGAGCTTCGGAGGCATTTCGAGCGCAGGCGGCTCCGGCTCGGCAGGCGGGCCCGGTGGCATCGTGGTGGCCCTCGATCGGACCAAACAACAGATGGAAGGATTTGGCCTGAGCGATCTCTTCGCGTCTCCCTTGACGGACGCCACCGCAGAGCGCCTGTTCGATCCGAACCAGGGGATCGGCTTGACAATCCTCCGGATCGGCATGGATCCGAGCGGTGGTCCCCTGAGGTCCAGCTGGGACTCCAACCCTTGGAACGATATCGGCATGGCGCGAGCCCATGGCGCGACCACGATTATTGCCACGGTCCTGAGCGCGCCTGCCTCGTGCAAGACCAACCTGAGCATCAACGATGGCGGGCATTTGCTGGCCGGATGCTACGAGTCCTGGGCAGAAACCGTCGCTCGGTTTCCGGGCGCCGTGAAGCAGAACAGCGGGGTAGACCTGTACGCCCTGTCGGTCGCGAACCAACCGGATTTCGCGGCCTGCGGCGTCGATGCGCCCTGTTATGGCCTGTACCCTTCGATGCTCTACACCGCCGATGCGCTGGTGAGATTCATCAACGTGGTCGGTCCGAAGCTCCACGCCGCGAGCCCGACGGTCAAGCTGATCGCCCCCGAGCCGTCGGACTGGGCTCATCTCTGGAGCAACGATTCTGCGATCGGCAGCTCGGACCCGTTATCGGGAGTTGGCTACGACTATGGCCATGCGTTGGCTCGAGACGCGACGGCATGGGCCCAAGTCGACGTCATCGGAACGCAGCAATACGACTCGCAAGTTGCACGGGCGTTTCCGGCCGATGTGCCACGGACCAAGCCCATCTGGCAGACGCAGATGTCAGGCATCAAGTGGTGGCCAGAAGGGGGGCCGAGCGCGGACATCGACAACGGCATCGCGGTCGCCGGTTGGATCCACGATGCGCTCGTCAATGGCGACGCATCCGCTTGGCTTTGGTTTCGCTACGAGGCCTTCGAGCTCGACGACAACGAGGGGCTGCTGCTCAAGGACGGCACCGTCGCCAAGCGCTTTTACACCTTCGGCAACTACAGTAAGTTCATCCGTCCTGGTTATACTCGGGTAGAGCTGACCGGTAACGATTCCAAGACCCTGCTGCTCTCCGCCTTCAAAGGCGCAGACGGCACCGTGGTCGTCGTGGCCATCAATCGAGGGTCAGCGGTGTCCGTCCCGATCTCCATTTCTGGTTCGTTAGCGCCAATGTGGGTCACGCCGTGGGTGACGTCGACGACCGCCGATTTGCTGGCGGGGCCCGCGTTTCCGATCGTGGGGGCTTCCTTTATTGCCAAGATCGAGGGCCAGACCGTCACCACTTTCGTCGTCAGGTAGCAGTGCTGGCACGCGAGGCGCGTGATATCCTGCTCCAGTGGCTGGGCCGGCGCGGCTGGCTGATTGAACTTGGATGGGGACTCACCTAAAGATGACGAAGACGATCAGGGCGCTGGGGCTACTCGGCCTTGCTACGTGGGCGGTCGCTTGCGGCGGCACGGTTAAACAGGGCGGAAACTGCAGCGATGCGGCGGTTTGCGGACCTTCGACGAGCGCGGGCGCGGCGCCGATGGCTGGTCAGGCCGGGGGAGACGCGGGCGGCGATTCCGCGATCGCTGGCGGTGGTGCGCCTCCGATGACAAGCAGGGGGGTAGTCGACAAAATCGACCTCTTGTTCATGATCGACAACTCCGCGTCGATGCAAGACAAGCAAAATTTGCTGTCGGACGCGGTGCCGCCACTGGTGGCCCGCCTCGTGAACCCGATCTGCGTAAAGTCGGACGGCACACCGAGCGGCGCAACGGCGAGTAGCGGTGTGTGCCCGGCGGGCCAGGGGACGCCGGAGTTCAAGCCGATCGGCGACATCCACATCGGTGTCGTTAGCTCTAGTTTGGGCGCGCACGGCGGCACCGTATGCGCGACACCAACAGCCGCGCAGGACACTTTGGACGACAAGGGGCGCCTGATCCCCAGCATGCGTACTGGCGTGGCCAGCTGGAACAACAGCGGCTTTTTGGCCTGGGATGCCTCGGGCAACGCCAACTCCCCGCCGGGGGAGCGCAATCCTCGAGACTTGATCACGGGGTTCAAAAACATGCTGGGGTCGGTCGGCGAGCGTGGCTGCGGCTACGAAGCCTCGCTCGAATCCTGGTACCGCTTCTTGATCGATCCGGAGCCGCCGGCAGAGGTCAAGCTGGTGAATGGACAGACGGCACGCAGCTCCCGGTTGAGCGTGAACCCGGACGGCTCGTTCGGCGCCTGTGAAGGCTGCGATCAAACGCTGCTCGCTCAGCGCAAGGCCTTCTTGCGGCCGGACTCGCTGGTGGCGATCGTGATGCTCTCGGACGCGAACGATTGCTCGATCCGGGACGATAGCGTGGGCTGGTTCGTGGGCTCGTCGAACCGCATGCCGCTCTCCAGCGCCGCGTGTGCCACCAATCCCAACGACCCGTGCTGCCGCTCCTGCGCGACGCGGGAGGATACCCCCCGCGCCGGCTGCGTGGCGCTGACGGCAGACGCGAACTGCAAGGCCATTCCGAGCGGCACACAGTACGCCTCTTGGGATGCACTGCATGATTCGCTCAATCTCCGCTGTTACAAGCAGCAGCAACGCTTTGGCTTCGATCTCCTCTATGCGACTAGCCGTTACGTCGACGCACTCAAGAAGCCGACCCTGGAACTCCAGTCGACCGGTGAGCGGGTGACGAACCCGCTCTATGACTCTGCCGGCACGAACAGCCTCCCGCGGCACCCCTCGCTGGTATTCTTGGCAGGCATCGTCGGCGTCCCCTGGCAAGACATCGCCGATGAAGCCTCGCTCAATGGGCCTGGGCTCAACTACCTGACCGCCAAACAGCTGGTGGAAAAGAATCGCTGGCCGTTGCTGCTCGGTGTGCCCGAGCCGATAGATGGATCAGCGCCGGTGCCACCGGCCGATCCGTTCATGATCGAGAGCATCGAGCCGCGGACTGGCACGAACCCGATTGCTCAAATCGCAATCTCGCCGGCAAACTCGATGAACCCCCACGCCAACGTGATCAACGGTCACGAGCAAAACGTGCCGAATCTGGACGATCTGCAATACGCTTGCATTTTCCCGCTGCAAACGCCCAAAGACTGCTTGCCGGGTGACCCCTATTGCCAGTGCTCGCCCGACAAGATGGGGATTTCGGACGCGGTGATCGCCGCGAATAGTCCGTTGTGCCAGGGCGGCGAGAACATCAATCAGCAGACCTCCGCCAAAGCGTACCCCGGTGTGCGCGAGTTGCAGGTGCTGAAGGACCTCGGGGAAAACGCGATCGTCGCCTCGATTTGCCCGAAGGTTACAGTGCCCGCCGGCTCAGCGGAACTAGATCCGAACTACGGCTACAATCCGGCAATCCACGCGCTCATCGAGCGCTTGAAAGAAGCGCTGTAGGGCGCCGGCTACCTCTTGGCCGGTTGAGTGCTGGATTCGTTGCTCACGGATACTTGCGCTTAGCCGGACAAGGAACTCGTCAAATTGAGCCGCTGGAAGCGCGAGTGCACGCTGAGCGCTTCCCTGAGGTCGCCAAGATCGCCAAGATTGCCAAGATCGCCAAGTGCTTACAGTGCCCCAGTAGAGCGGACTGAACCGCAGCAAACGATTAGAATTTTGGGGGTTTGCTGATCGCGCCGCGGCACCCGTTTTCAAGAGGAGGATCGCCGGAGAGTCGTGTTTCCGAGCCGAGTCATCGAATTCTTCGCTGTGATTCCGCGTTACTCGGCCGCTCCTAGATCTTGGCGAGCTCTCGGACTCGTTCCAAGCCGCATCAATGGGGCGAGGGGTGATGGGGCGAGGGGTGATGGGGCGAGCCGCGCCCAGCTAAGGAGTCGAGTTGAGGAATACGTTGACGCCAGCGGTGCTCGTGGTCACGACGTCCATTCGCCCGTCGCGGTTCAGATCGCCCACGCCGAGTCCGGACATGGAGTCTCCGACGTAGCGTGTCGTACACAGGAAAGTGCCGTCGCCTGCGCCGAATAGGATCGAGAGCCCGGCCTCGTCGACCATGACCAGATCCTGGCGGCCGTCCTGATTGAAATCTACGGCCGTGAGGTCGTTCGGAGTGCCGGAATAGTCGAGCCGTGAAGCGAATGTCCCGTCACCGGCACCCAAAAGAACGCTGAGGGTCACGCCGCAACAACGGTCGCCCCAAACGACGAGGTCGACCTTCCCGTCCGCATTCAGATCCGCGGGCTTGATGCTCGTGGCACTTTTCGTCGGATAGAGTTGGTCCGTTGCGAAGGTGCCGTTGCCGTTGCCCAAGAGCACGTCGATCTTCTCGCTCTCGCGCAGGATCACGACCAGATCCTGCTTGTGATCCCCGTTTACATCGGCCACCGCCAGACCAGCGGGATAATCCGGCAGCTGGAGCACGCTGACCGGCGAGAACGTTCCGTTGCTCGTGCCGAAGAACAGCTTCACGTTCGAGCTCGAACCAATGGCCGCTGCGAGATCGGAGTAGCCATCGTCGTTCAGATCAGCAATCGCCGATGCGATGATGTGAGTTCCGTCGCCCCGGAGCGCCTCCGAGGCGAAGCTCGCGTTGCCCGTGCCCCGGAACACGCCGATGCCCAGGCCATCCACCGATGTGACTAGATCGAGCAGACCATCGCCGTCGATATCTGCGGCGGTCGTATCGCGTGTAAACAAGCTGCTGGGGTAATCGATATGATCGAGGAACGTGCCATCGGCCACGCCACGGAGCACGCTCAACGAACTTGCCAGGGGGGTGCGTAAACCCGGCAGGATCGTGAGGGTCGCGACATCGAGCACGCCGTCCGCGTCCAGATCGGCAAGGGCCAGGGATCTGGGCTCGAATGCGGTCGCGTACACCGGATCGGAGCCGAAGGTTCCGTCGCCGTTGCCGAGCTCTACGGAGACCCATTCGTGACTGGCGGTCGCTAGATCGAGCTTGCCGTCGCCGTTCCAGTCGCCGGTGCCGAGCGGCAGGCCTGCGCCCGCCTTCGAGCTCCGGGCCGGCGGCCGCAAGCCGTCTTTGCTGCCGAACAGCACGGTGAGCGGCGACGTCATCAACACGTCCGCGGCTCCGTCGCCGTTCACATCAGCGACCGCGCTGCGGTGGCCGCAGTGCGCCGCCGTGTCGCTCCAGACCCGGTCCGTGAACGTGCCATCGCCCCGTCCGAAGAAGACATGGCTGGTCGCGGTCACCGAGCGCGGGCCACAGCTGTCCGGAAAGAGCAGATCCGGATGGCCATCGGCATTGACGTCGGCGATCCGAACCGGATCATAGTAGACGCTGCCCCCGAGCACCTGCGTCTCGAGGAAGCTGCCGTTTCCGTTGCCGAGCAACACGGTCAATGCGCGATCGCTGAGCGTCACTAGGTCGACGTGACCGTCATGGTTCAGATCGGCCGCTGCGCTGCTGACGAGTCCAGCGCCAGCATTGGAAACCGGCACCCCGACGCCGAACGAGCCATCCCCGTCGTTTGCTAGCAACACGACTCCCGCGTCGCCCGCGACGGCGATGTCCGGATCGCCGTCGCCGTCGAAGTCCTCGAGCGCGAGCTCAGCCACACCGTCAACCAGCGCGTAAGTGACCGGTGACGCAAAGCTACCGTCGGCGGCGCCCAGCAACACTCGCACATTCCGCGAGTGGTAAGGCGCGGTCACTAAGTCCAGGCTGCCATTTCCGTCGACATCGCGCGCTGCGAGGGAGACCCAATGGGACGCATTTTGCGTGGAGCCCAGGTCGCTCAAGTACGTGAAGCTCGCGCTGAACGAGCCGTCGCCGTGGCCCAGCAGTAGGCTCACGCTGCCGTCGCTGTTGCCGGTGGCCAAATCCAGCTTGCCATCGCGGTTCCAATCGCCAGCGACCGAAGTGATGGGCGGATGTGCCAGGTGCGTGGCGAGTGGGCCGTCAAGAAGCGGCGTCGTCGCACGATCGCAGGCTTTCAAAACCGGTGCTGATCCCCCTGCGCCGCCGCCGAGCGCGAGGCCCGCCGCTCCGCCCGGCGCAAGACCTGCCGCTCCGCCGGGTGAGCTACCCGCGGCTCCGCCCGCAGCATTCAGCCCCCCTTGACCGGCACTGCCCGCTCGAGCGACTCCCGCAGCACCGGCGCGCGGCTCGGACGGGGCCCCGGCGCCGCCCGCGTTCGAGTCGCCGGTCGTCGTCTTTCCGCCGGTCTGGTCAAGCCATGCCGGGAGTAGGCCCTCGGTGCGCCCACAAGCCACCACGGCCGCGGATGTCAGGGCCACGAAGATCGCGCGCCGGATGCCCTCGAGTTCCGCCATGGCAAAGCAAGTCTATCGGCCGCGTCTGCGCGTCAACCAGAGAGTGACTTGCCGCTCGTCCCTCGCGTACATTGCGTCGTGATGGCCTTGCCCGATATCAGCGGTCTGTCGCGGCTTTCCCCGACCGTGGTGCGCGAGCTGCGCGCGCGACTGCGCGCTGTCGGAGTGGAGCGCGACACGGTTGCTCCGTTCATGCGGCACGGCGAGCGCTTGCTTGATCGGATGCGCCGGCCACTGCGTACGTTTCACCTGCGGCAAGCACACTCGCCATTGGTTTTTGCGCTGCGTTTGTTCGTGTTCATGGACCCGATCAGCCGCGAGCAGGCTTTGACCGCGCTGGCGAGCGAATCGTTGCTGTCCGCACTGCTCGAGTCCGGGTTGCTCGTCGAACGCGACGGCCGCGTGGTGTGTCCCTTCTTTCTGAACGTGATCGACGATCTGTACGTGTTCTGTGACGACCTGGCCAATCGCGGTGACGCGGTGATGGGCGCCAGCGCGACCACCGCGGGCCTACTTCAGGCGGCCTGGACCGGACGGCGGCTGGAGCGCGCCCTCGATCTCGGCTGTGGCGCAGGCAGCGCCGCACTGATGCTGGCTCGCGAGGCGGTGCAGGTCGTGGGCACGGATATCAATCCGCGGGCAATTGCGCTGGCAAAGCTGAATCTGGCGCTGGCTGACAGCGCCAACGTCCGCTTTCTGGAAGGGGATCTATTTGCACCCGTTGCCGAGGAGCGTTTCGATCTGATTTTGGCGCAGCCGCCTTTCGTCTCGAAGCCGGATTCGGAAGAGTCGATCACCTTTTTGCACGGCGGCGCGCGGGGCGATGAGTTGCTGCTCCGGATGCTGAGCGAGTTACCTCCGCGCTTGGCGCCCGGCGGGCGCGCGCTAGTTTTGGTGGACTGGCCACGATACGACGACGTATCTCCGGATGCTCGCATCCGCGCTGCGCTGGGCGTAGGCTCCTTCGATTTGCTCCTGCTCGCTTGGCCGCGCAAGGATTTGGACGAATACGTGGCACAATACGCGGTCGGTCTGCGTCCTGAATTGGGTGAGGGGTACGACCACGCCGTGCACGCGCACCTCGAGCATCTGGCGCGGCTGGGTGTGACCGAGCTGCGCGCGCTCCTGCTCGTGATTCGCGCCACGGAGCGCTCGCCCTGGACTCACGAGGTCGCGATCCGGAGCTCCAGTGACGCCAAGCCAACCGGCGCTCAGATCGAGCGCCTGATTGCCGCCCAAGATCTATTGGCTGGCGATTCGGCCAAGTTCCGCGCGGCGCGCTTGGTGGTGCCGGAAGGAACGCGCTTCGCGCAGGATGAATCGGGGCAAGTGCGCATCGAGCCTGACGCTTCGCGCCTGATCGATAGCTTGATCTGCAGCCAAAGTGCCGCCGATCTGTTGACCGTGGTGCATCAAAGTCAGTCCGTCGCGGCCGCCGTGGACACGCTGGCCAAGCAGCTCGAGCTCGATCACGCTGCCGGCCGAGCGCAAATCGTGGGCGGCATTCGAACCGCGCTCGAGGAAGGCCTGCTCGAGCTCGAGTTGGAAGCCGAGCTAGGAGTTTAGGTCTCGCTAGGCCTCGCTCTCGGCGTGTTGGCGCTCGTAGCTGGCAGCGCGCTCCAGAAACAGCGCCCGGTCGACTCGATGCGCCAAATCGCAGCAGCAGCGCGGTGAGCGACGGGAGCCGACATGGCTCCCCGTCGCTCAGGGCAGCTGCGTGTTTTGGATGCTGGCGTCGTCGATGAATAGCGTGAGCGGCGCAGGTCTCAGGTAGCGGGAGGTGCTGCCACAGAAAAAGGCGACTCGGGCGTCGTTGGCCGTGGGCCGACTCCCGGTGTCGAACACTTGCTCGTCATCTTGCAGCACGATCAGTCGGCCGTCGTTTTCCGGAGTGCTTCGGTACAGAGCCGCTAGGTGCACCCAGCGTCCCACCGGGAACGCCACTGCCGCGGGGGCGCTGATCCAGCCGACGGGGTGCTCGTACAGCCGCAGTCGGGGCTTGCCATCGTCGCTCACCTCGAGATCGATATCGAAGCGATCGGTGGTCGGGCCATTCGAAAGTTTCATGATCACCCAGGTGGCGTCCGTGGGTGCTTGCGGCAAGAAGTACCAAGCCCCGTAGCGGCCGTCGCGCAGGATCACTTCGCGGCCCATCATGGCTTGGTGCAAGTCGCCGTCATCGGCGGCGATGGTCGCCGCGATCGCCTGGTTACCCGAGTGCGCGAGCTCGGTCGTCAGGGCGAGCTCTCCATTGCCTTCCACGGAGCGCCGGCCAAAGCCGTCACTGAGCCAGCTATCGAAGCCCGTCTCATGATCCGCGCTCCAAGGCACTGGACCGCCTGACGGTTCGGCGGCGCTGCCGCCTTCGCCTGCGCCACGGTCGCCCCCACCGCCCGCAGCCCCGCCTTCGCTGGCGTCGCCCGCGGTGCCGTTCCCAGCGCCGGCCAGCATGACGCTATCTTCCCGCCCCACGACCACGTTGCGCTCGCAGCCGAGCGCCAAACAGAGCATGACTCCGGCGCGAAACCAGGCAGCACAGGTCACGGCGCGCGACCCGCGATCACTTTCTTGGCAAGCTCGCGGTAACGACCGTTCGGGTAGCGCGCGAGGTACGCGCTCGCTAGCTTGCTGGCTCGGCCATTGCCACTCGCGGCCGAGGCTTCGATGCGCAACGCCAAGGCTTCCTCGGCCAACGGACCGCTGACGGGTGCGCCGGACCGCTCCAGCAGCTGCAACGCGCGCGCGGGATCGCCGTCTCGTCTCAGGGCCTTCGCCGCTTCATGAACGCGTGCCACGTCCGAGGAAGGGCTCGCCGAGGGCTGACGAGAAGCCAGCGCGCGCTCCACAGCCGGCGGCGCAGCAGGCAGCAGTGGGGGGGGCGCCTGAGGACTTGCTGCTGGTGGCGGCTCGTCCGCTACGTCGCGGAGCGCCACGGGCGGGGGCTGCGCCGGCTGCGGGGGCACGAAGCGCTGAGCAGACGCGGGTGGCTCGTGACTCAACAGGTTGGAGAACACGCCAGCTGCAGCCGCCGCCGCGGCGCTGGCTCCGAGCAACGCTGCCGCTAGCGCCAAACGCAAGGCCCAGCGCGGAGCGCTCCGCGGCCCCCGTGCGGCATCCAGCGAGCGACGAACGCGCTGCATGCGATCCGGGGACTCGAGCGTCGGACCGAGTGCGCGAATCAGGCCGCGCGCGCGGGAGTTCAGGGGATCATGGTCTGACGTATCCAGCAGACGCTTCATTTTCCTGGCTCCCTACCCTCGGCCGCTGCCAGCAAACTCATGAAGTCCCGGCGCGCGTGGTGCAGCCGAGAGTAGACCGTGTTCAACGAAATGCGCTCGAGCTGTGCGATTTCCTCGCCCGTATAGCCTTCGATCTCGAACAGGAAGAAGGCGGTCCGGCGGCGCTCCGTCATGCGGGACAGGATGTGCTGCATCTGGCGCCGCGACTCGCGCTGCTCGAGCGCTTCAGCGGGGCCGACCTGCTGCGGATCCGCAACGCGCAAATCCGGATCCAGGTGGAGCACGCGCCGCACCCAGGCGGTTCGACGCTGAGCCCGGGTCACGTGCTGGGCGATTCGATAGAGCCACCCCGCAGCGTTGTCGCCGTCGAATTGGGCGAGCCGCTTGCGAGCCACCAAGAACGTCTCCTGCGCGACGTCGTCGATGTCAGCGGCGGGGCAACCAAAAGAGCGCGCCCAGCGGGTGACGTGGTGGAAGTATGCGGAGTACAAGCCGTCGAAATCCTTGAGTGACAAGAAAGTCGCAGGTTCGCCTGCGGCTGCCGGTGCGGGCGACGGGGGGAGTGCTGCGGTGGCGAGCGGCACGGAATGCATATGCTCGGAGCTCGAACGATCCTTCCATCAGGGGGCTGAAAAAACTTCGTCGCCGCCGAAGCTGTATTCTAGACCCAAGCTTGCCCCGAGCCACCAGGGCGGCGTTTCGGCCAACGTTGAGGAAGGCTCTACTCGAATCGAATAGCTGCGCGGAAAATACGAAAAACTGGGACTCAGCAGCGCTGCGAGGCGCTGGCTGGCGCGCAGACGCAGCACGGCGCCCAAGCGAAGCCCCGGATTGAGACGCAATGACGACTCCGGGTTAGGGACCGCCTCGCCCCGAAAGCGAAGTAAATCCAGCGCAAGGCCAGCTTCTAGGCCAACCCCCGCGACTCCCCAGCGCGCGTTGTAGCCGAGGAGCGCGGCGAACGGGACGCGCCAGAGCTCGAATTTCGGCAGCTCGGCGTCGGTATGAAACGGTCGGGTCGGCGTGGAAACCCCGCCCAGGAACGTGAGCGCCCAGGGACCAAATGGCAACGAAGCTCCCACACCGGCGCCGGTGCTCATGGCGGCGGCGTCCGGGGTGGTCTCCGCGAAGCCGAACAGCCGCAAATCGAGGGAATGTGCCGTCCTCGATGCGCGCGCCTCGTGCTCCCGTTGGCGAACGGCGGGTGCGACGCTCGGTTCGTCGACGCTCGGCGGCGAAGCAGCGGGCGAGGGGCCTTCGGACTGCGCGTCGTCCTCCAACGCGGGCAGGTTCAGCGCGAGGAACACGGCGGCCACGCGGGCACGTTCGAGACACTGGCGTGCTGGATCGCTCACCTCGCGCGCGGCGTTGCCCAGCCTCACGGTGTAGCTTTCTCCCAGATCTTCGACTTGCGCGACCAGAGCGGTGGAGGCGGCTTCGTCGAGCTGGTAGCCGCGGAGCAGCGGCGCGAGCTCCGCTTCCAAGAGTCCCCGATTGGGACAGGCCGCGCGCACTTCGAGCCTCAGTTCGCGATTTTGCTGGGCCCCGGAGCCGGCTGACCATGTCAGGGCGAACGCCGCTGCGCGCAGCATTGCACCCGTCCTCACTCGCCGGCTCACGAACGCAAAGTCTCAGAACGCCGCGTCCGTCGTCAAGCCGTGCCCGCCACCGCGACGGGCTCGAAGACCTTTTGTTCGGCCTCGATGGAAGGGGATCGCTCGCAGCGAGCATTGGAAGCGCGACGACGACCAACTGGCCACTCGATCAAGGAACCATGAGCCGGCATTCAACCCATTCCATGCTCTGCAGCTGGTCCCTCCTGGCACTGACCGTGGTGGTTGGGGGCTGCACCGCGGATATCCCCGGGGGCAGCGGCCCCAGCGCGAGTGGCGGGCTGGGGCCGGTTCCGGGCGTTGCCGGGTCTTCGGGCGGCGGCTCGTCGGGTGCCCCGCCGGTCGCTGGTCCGCTGCCCACGAACCGTGAGGGGCTCACGCTCGCCTGCGCCGCGAAGGCGGGCGTGGTCGACACCGGCCGGACCCCGCTCCGCCGCTTGACCCGCGTGGAGGTCGACAACTCGGTGCGGGCGCTCCTGCAAGTGGAGGCATCCGCTGAGACGAACGTGACACCCGACGAGAAGATGGGACCGTTCTACAGCAACGCGGTCGCTCCGGTGGACGAGCTGGCCGTCGAGCAGTACCAGGAGCTCGCCGCCCGTGTGGCCTTGGCCGCGAGTCCGCGCATGCGAGCCATCGCCGGCTGCGACTTGGCGCTCGAAGCCTCGTGTGCTTCCGCCTTCATCGAAGGCTTCGGGCGGCGCGCGTTCCGTCGCCCGCTCGAGGCAGCAGAGAAGGCGGCGTTGCTGGCCGCGTTCGAGCTCGGCAAGGCTGCGGGCGACATCAGCAAGGGCTTCCAAACGGTCGTGGAAGCGGTCTTGCAGTCGCCCTTCTTTCTCTATCACGACGACACGTTCGTGGGCGCACCCGGCGCGGTGCAGCATCCGAGCGCCGCGCCCATTCCGCTCGCCGCTCATGCGCTCGCCGCGCGGCTCGCGTTCTTTCTCACCGGCTCGACGCCTGACGATGAGCTGCTGGCCGCCGCCGCCCAGGGCAAGCTGGCGAACGTCAGCGAACTGCATACGCAAGCGAAGCGGCTGCTGGCCACCGACCAGGCCTCGGAGGCGGTAGCTCAGTTTCACCGGCAATGGCTGGGCGTCGCCGATCTGGCAGGCATCGACCGCGACGTCAGCAAGTTTCCCGCGTTCAGCGCCGAGCTCAGCGCGGCCGCCTACCAAGAAACGAAGGCTTTCACCAACTACGTTCTGCGGAGTGGGGACGGAAAGCTGCGCACCCTGCTCACCTCGAACCTGGCGTTCCCCGCCGGGGCGCTGTTTCAGGTGTACGGCGTCGCCGCTCCGGCGGGCTATCAGCCAGGTACGCCAGTCACACTCGACGCCACGCAACGCGCGGGGCTGCTCACGCAGGCCGGGTTCCTGATGCGGCACGCGCATGCTGACCAAACCTCGCCCGTTCACCGTGGCATCTTGGTGCGAGAGAACCTGCTGTGCGGCAAGATCCTTCCGCCTCCGGCCGACCTAGTCGTCACCGTGCCGCCGGTCAGCGAGGCGACGACCACCCGCGAGCGCTTCGCGCAGCACGTTGCCAGCGCAGCTTGTAGGGCGTGCCACAAAG
This sequence comes from Polyangiaceae bacterium, assembly GCA_035273265.1. Lineage (GTDB taxonomy): Bacteria > Myxococcota_A > Polyangia > Polyangiales > Polyangiaceae > PMG-095. The sequence continues at coordinate 5,355 of DATEPG010000239.1, read as the reverse complement.
ATATCGATCCGCTCGGGCTTGGCTTCGAAAACTATGACGCGGTCGGCGCTTACCGCACCAAAGACGGGCTGGGCGCGGTCGACGCATCCGGCGCCTTCACCAACGTACGCGCCGACCTCGAGGGCACGTTCGTGGGCGCTGTGCAGATGGCGCAAGCCTTGGCGCAGTCCAGCGAGGTGGCCGACTGCGTTTCACGCCAGTGGTTTCGCTTCGCGCTCGGTCGTGTGGAGAGCTTCGACGATGCGTGCACCGTCGCGGCCATGCAGGCGGGGTTCGACGCTTCAGATGGCAACGTGCCTCAGCTTCTCGCAGAGATCATCGCCAGCGAAGCTTTTCGTCATGTGCGCTCTACCGGAGGAACTCAATGACTCGTTCGCGGCGACCTTTTCCGATCTCACGGCGACAGCTGCTGCAGGCTCTCGGCCTGGGCGTCGGCGTCGGTCCCATTTTCCCGTTGCTCAATGCGTCCGGCGCCGAGCCCACGTTCCCCAAGCGCTTGCTCTTGGTCTTCGAACCGGACGGAGCTCCCGCCAAGGACTACAACACGGTGGTCGATTGGAAGCCGCAGGGCTCGGAGACCGACTTCACGTTCACGGCGATCCACCAGCCGCTCCAGGCAATGCGCTCCAAGCTCGTCGTGCCTTGGGGGCTCAAGCTTTCGGCTGGCGGTGCCGGGGAAAATCACGCGTTTGGGATGGCGGGGCTGTGGACCGCTTCGACGTTGCAGGAGCCTTCAGCCAACGCCAACTTCGACGGTGGCAACGGTCGGCGCACGGGTTGGGGCAGCGGTCCGTCCATCGACCAGGTGGTCGCGAGAGAGTTCGGTCCGACCAAGCCCTATCAGCGCGCTGCGAATGATCCGTCTCCGGAGACGCTCTTTCGCAGCGTGCAGCTGGGCGTGGAGTGCAATGATCCAACCAGCCTCAATCGCATGATTTATGGCGGCGCGGATCAGCCGATCCACCCGGAAGTGAACCCCAAGGCGGCCTTCGATCGCCTGTTCAAGAACCTCGCCCCGACAGGCCCCAACCAACCCGTGCCCACGGACGGCAGCAAGCTCAAAGAAGCGGCGCGTCAGAAGGCCATCATCGACCTCGTTGCGGGTGACCTCAACCGCTTGCGCAGCCGTATCGGCTCGGAAGACTTCGCGAAGGTGGACGCGCACCTGCAAGCGCTGCGCGCGCTCGAACGCCGGATCGACGCGGGCAGCGGTGAGGGCCCCCCCGCCACGCTGAGCTGTCAGGCTCCCAGCTCACCGTCGGGCGCTGGTTACGACGTCAAGCTCAAGCAAATGTCGGACATTGCCGTGGCGGCGCTGGCTTGCGACGTGACGCGGGTCATGAGCATCCAGTGGAGCTACGCCTTCAGCCACATCAAGCACAGCTGGATCGGCCTCGGGGATCACCACAACTATTCGCACGACGGTCAGGATCGACGAACGGAGCTGACGGCAATCGACAACTGGTACGCCAAGCAGTTCTTGTATTTGCTTCAGCAGCTCGACAGCGTGAAGGAGGGCAATGGCACGCTGCTCGATAACACGCTGGTGGTGCTCGGCCGCGAGCTGGGCAGCACCGCGCACGGCATGGAACGCGCGCCGTTCATCCTCGCTGGCGGTGCCGCAGGCAGCCTGCCAACGGGCCGCTGGCTCAACGTGGACGGCCAACCGCACGCCAAGCTCCTAGTCTCCGTCGCGCGCTTGATGGGACTCGAGATCAACAGCTTCGGTAACCGCAACCAAAACTCCGGGCCCTTGCTAGGCATTGGTTAGCCGTAGAAACGACCCGCCTCTCGCGCGAAAGTAGGAGCATCGCTTGATCCCTGAAGTCGACAATAGCAAATCGCCCAAGGCGCCGAAGACAACTCCGCTCTCCTTCCTTTTGACGGCATCAGCTCTCGTGGGCATCGCCGGCTGCGCTGCTTCAGATGGTGGAACACAGGCGGCTGGGGGGTACGGTGCAAGTGCGGGCTTCGGTGCAAGTGCGGGCTCCGCTGGCAGGTCAGCAGCGGGTGGCACTACCGCAGGCGGCGCATCTGGTTTCGGCACCGCTGGCAACGGTACCCCTGCGAGCGGTGGCACCGGAGCGACCGGCGGCAAAGGTGGCGCAGGTGCGATCGGTGGCAGCACCGCTAACGGCGGGAACGCGGGTCTCGCCGGAGCTGCAAGTGGAGGAAGAGCGGGAGCCGGCGGCTCAAACGCCGGAGGCGGCGCTGGGGCAGGCGCATCGGGCGCGGGTGGCAACGCGGGCGGCACGTGCTCCCCGATTCGGTCGCACGCTGCAGGCACCACGACGGTCAAGATGAAGTTTGGCGGGGCGGATCGAGATTACGTTTTGCACATTCCGCCGGGCTACGACGGAAGCAAAAAGCTACCCCTCGTGTTCGACGTCCACGGACTCGGCTCCTTCGGGACTGAACAGGTCATGCGCAGCAAATGGGATGTCTTGTCGGACAAGGAAGGGTTTGTTCTGATTGCTCCGAACGGGGTGGGCAACTCCTGGAACGCTGGCAATTGTTGCGGTAGCACCGCGGACGACGTCGGGTTCTTCCGGGAGATGGTCAAGAAGGCATCGACAGAACTTTGCATCGACACCAAGCGTGTTTATATGAGCGGGCACTCGAACGGAGGCTCCTTGGCATACCGACTGGCGTGCGAGGCGGCAGATCTTTTTGCAGCGGTGAACCCAGTCTGCGGGTGGAGAGGCTTGAGTTCTTGTAAGCCGTCGCGGCCGATCGCGATCTTGGAGATTCGCTCACTCGAGGATGGCACGGTGCAGTACAACGGGGGAGGCATCGCCACCAGCGCCGCGTCCGATTTGAAAGCGTGGCTCGATTTCGACAGGTGCGCGGCCACGCCCGTGCAGTCGAGCGCCAATGGCGTTTGCACGACGCACACGGCTTGCGCTGCGGGGACTCAGGTCATGGAATGTCACCCGCACGGCAACCACGATTTTTTCTACAGTTCGAACAACACGGACAAGCTCATGGTCCCCGACACCGCATGGTCGTTTTTCAAGCAGTTTTCGTTGCCCTGAGCGGGAATGAAGCCGTTCGGCCTCTGACGTGCCCATGACAAATCTCATCTCCAGGATCATTTTTTTCACCACGTTGACCCTGGGTTCGGGGATCGCGGCCTGCAGCCCGCCGAGCTCGTCGCCCATCGTGAGCCCGGCAGGGGGCTCGAGTATCGGCGGCGTCGGCGCCAACGCGGGCGGCTCGGCCATGAGTTCCGCCGGTGCCAGCGCCGGAGTGAGCTCATTAGCCAGCGGCGCAGCAAACGGCGGCGGCTCGGGCGACAGCGCTGAAAGCATCGCTGGTGCATCGCCCGGTGGAATGTCCGGTGCAGCGGCTGGTGGTCAGTCGTTCGGTGGCGCTGCTGGCGCGAACGCAGGCGACTCGCTGCAAGGCGGTGCAGCCGGGTCGAGCAGCGCGGGCTCGTCTGCGGGTGCCGCGGGTGCTGGCCCGTGGCGGTTCCCCTCCGGCGTAACCAAACCTCGGATCATGATCGTCGGTGATTCGATTTCCGCAGGCCCCGGTTGCTACAAGAAATACCTGCTCCAGCACCTGGCCGACAACCACTACTCCAACTTTCAATTCGTTGGTGAATACAGCGACGATTGCGGTACCGTCGCTCGGCACAGCGCGGTGAGCTGCTCGACTGCCGAGCAATACACGCGCGCCACGTTCACGTTGCCCAACTGCTCGGTCGGAACTACGTTCAAGGGTCTTTCAGGCTTGATGACGAGTCAGAAACCAGACCTGGTGATGCTCCAACTCGGGGTCAATGACGTCTGGGGTGGCAAATCCGTGAACGCCATTTTGGCCAGCTACACGACGCTCGTGCAGCAGGCGCGCACCGCAAACCCGGTCGTCGTCTTGGCTGTCGCGCGCATTCAAAAAATCCGTCCTAACTGCGGCACGGACCCGACGCTGACCAACCAAGCGCAAGCGTTGGGAACCGCAGTTCCGGCTTGGGCGCAGCAGCTGAGCACGGTAAGCTCCCCCATCTTCACCGCGGATCTGTGGACGAACTCCGATTGGAGCATGACCGAAACCACCGATTGCGTTCATCCGAACGACGTTGGCGCTCGGAAAATGGGTCTGAACTGGTACAATGCCCTGAAAACCATATTGGCGTCGAACTGATGAACATTTGCCCGCTGCGTGCCTCACTCACGTTTGGATCCCTCCTAGTGGCCCTGGCTTGCTCCAATCACGAGCCGAGCCCCAGTCCATCCACCGCAGGCTCCGGTCTAGGTGGCAGCTCGGGTGCCAGCGGCATCGCAACCCAGGGCGGCTCCAACGCGATGGCGGGCGCAGGAGGCGCCACGGCGGGCAGTAGCACCGCGGGTAGCAGCACCGCGGGCAGTGGCACGGGCGGAACAGCCACAGGCGGCAGTGGCACGGGCGGCAGTGGCACGGGCGGAACAGCCACAGGCGGCGGCCCCAGCGGCACTTTCCACGTCGACGGGCGGTTCCTCTACGACCGCTGCAACGAAAAAGTCGTGCTCCGTGGCGTGAACGAAATGATCGTCTGGACAGCGGGTAAAGACGGCTCGCCCGAATTCAGCGAGATCGCTCAAACCGGCGCCAACACGGTACGCATCGTCTGGAACGAAGAAGGCAATGCTGCCGAACTCGACACGGCCATCACCAACGCGCTGGCTGCCAAGCTGATCCCCATGGTCGAGCACCACTCCGCCACGGGCAAGCTGCCCGACGTCACCACCAAGGTCGTCCCTTACTGGACCCAGGACGGCGTCGCTCAAGTACTGGTCAAGCACCAGGCCAACCTTCTGCTCAACATCGCCAACGAAGCCGGCGACGACAAGGTGACGCAAGAAGCCTTCGAGTCCACCTACAAGGCCGCCATCACCGCGATCCGCGCCACCGGCTTCAAGGGCCCGCTGATCATCGATGCGCCCCAATGGGGCCAAGACATCGACCGCCTACAGGCGAGCGGCCCGGCACTGATCACCGCCGATCCCCTGCACAACCTGATGTTCAGCGTGCACATGTGGTGGAGCGACCCGCAAGGGACGCGCGTGAAGCAAGAGCTCCAGCAATCCGCTGACATGAACTTGCCGCTGGTGGTCGGGGAGTTCGCCCAGCACGCCGTCTACCAGTGCGATCAGAGCCCTTTCGCGTACTCCGTGCTCCTCGATGAAGCGCACACCCGTGAAATCGGATGGCTGGCTTGGTCTTGGGGCGGGGTCATCAACAGTGACTGCAAGGGCATGGGCGTGTTCGACATGACCAGTGACGGCAAGTTCGGCAACTGGACCGGCAAGTGGGCGAGCGACATCGCCATCGACCATGCGCACGGGTTGAAGACAGCAGTGCGGCCGAAATCGA
>DATEPG010000238.1:0-10536 GCA_035273265.1 Polyangiaceae bacterium | reverse complement strand
AGCGCTCGCTGACGTGCCGGCCGCACCCGCGGCAGGCTCAGCTCCAGAAGGCGCGTCATGCGCTGTGCCGCAGGCGACGCTGGCCAGCGTTAGGCACCTGGCAAAGATCAGCGGCAAGTAGCGAAGCATGCGGTCTCGCTTAGCCTAGCCTAGCTGGCGCTGGTCTAGCGTGGCACGAGTTCATTGATTGCCCAGTTCGGTCAGCAATGCCGCCGCGCGGTCGCTGGCGCTGGCGTCTGAGCTTTGGGCGGCAAATTCGAGCTTTGCTCGGGTGAAGCGTCCGAACGATTCCCGCGCTCGTTCGAGACCGACGCTCGGGTTCATCACTTCACGCAGCACGCGGGCTTCTTCTTCGGGTTTGAGGATTTCCGAATGAGACAGCACGACCCGTTGACGCGAGGATACTGGCGACGAGAACGACACGGTGGCTGGCTCTTGTTCTTCGCTCAGCAGCGCGATCAAGCGGAGGCCCTGCGTCTCCAAGAACGGGATCGATTTGGCGGCTGCCATCGCCGGAGCGAGTTCGGGGCCCACGCTCGCCGAAAAGAACTCGGTCAATTGGCCACGCGCGAGTTCGAGCAGTATGCCCGCAGGGTGTTCTTTCGGGCCGAGAACGGTGACCCTGCGTTCACCGGGATCGACCGCCGAGACGGCAGTGACGCCGATGCCGCCCGAGTGCGAATAAATCAACAGCGCCCGAGCGATCGCGTAGCTCGAGCGATTGGTTACTAGTAGCGTGTCTCCCTCGGCGCTCAAGAGCAGCGGCGAGCTGAGACCGTTGGTCTGGAAGTCGAGCGTGGCTACCGGAACGCTGAGCTCATTCGGTCGATTGTTGCCTCGAACGCCGAGCCCGCGAAAATCCTGCCAGCCGCGCCACTCCGGGGAAACCGTGGCATCGAAATCGGCTACCTGAGCGCTGGAGATGGCGAACGGCCAGCTCACGCCGGTCGCCGATTGCTCGGCATGCGGGAAATAGTGCTCGATGGCAGACCACGGAGCCGCGTTCGCAGGAACCAAGTGCGCGTCTAGTGGTTGGCTGAGGCTGCCGGCTTCGGTCCCGCGAAAGAGCAGCGCAACCTCGATTTTTGCGCGCTCTGCCAGCGCCGCAGATCCGGCGCTCGGGGCTGCCGTGTTCTGCTCGAGGTAGGCCGGCACGACTTGTTCGGGGGTTGGCGACAAGAATGAACCCGCCGAAGACTGCACGGTGGTGATGGTCTCGACTTGAACCACGGCGATCGCTTGCGTATTGGGGGCATCGTTCGGCGCGCCCGCTGCGTCCGACGCGCCCGCTGCGTCCGACGCGCCGGCTGTGTTCGACGCGCCGGCTGCGTTCGACGCGCCGGCTGTGTTCGGCGCGCTCTTGTCCGATGCACCGCAGCCGGTAACCGTCAACGAAATGCCGTAATAAATCGTTGCCGCCCAGCGCGTCGTTTGCATCGGGGTGTACAATAGCTCATGCAGTGAGCCACTGCAGCCATGCCTTCTGCGCATGGATAGCCATCAGTAAAATTTTTCATGAATCTAGAGAGAATCGAATTATTTCTCAAGATCGTCGACACGGGTTCGGTGAGCGCCGCCGGGCGGGAGGCGAACCTGACGCAACCCGCCGTCAGCCGTAGCCTCAAGCTGCTCGAAGAAGACATCGGAGCGGATCTATTCGACCGTCAAGGGCGGGGGCTGTTACTGACGGCGGCTGGGCGCGCCCTGATCCCGTGCGCACGACAGCTCGTTCGAGAGGCGGAACGCGCTCGCCTGCAAGTGCAGCGTGCCGCGAAGGAGGCCTACTACGATCTCCGCGTGGGCACTGTGGATAGCTTGGGCACCCACGTGTTGCCCAGCTGCCTCACTCGGCTGCAGGCAAACCACCCCGAGCTCAAGCTGAAGTTGTGGATGGCGCGCACGCAAAGCCTGCTCGAGCGAGTGGACCGAGGCACACTCGATCTCGTATTCGTCGCCTACTCGGGTCCGCCCTCGGAGCACTCCGATCGAGTGGGCAGCTACAGCATGAAGTACTATGGCCGAAAGGATCGCTTTCCTGAACTCGCAACGCTCACCACCGAGCTCGAATTGCGACGCTTGCCGGTGGTCGAGATCGAAGCACTTGCCGGCCAGCCCTCGCTGATTCACGCAGACGCCGATGCCTTCGCGGTCACTCAAAACCTGAGTGCGGTCAAGGCACTGGTCTTGGCGGGACTCGGAGTCGGTCAGATGCTGCCCTTCATGCTGGACGAAGCAGAACGCCAGCAGGTCGTGTGCGCCGAACAGATCCAGCACGACCCCGATTGCGGCGTGTACGGCGTGCGCTCGTTTCGGGCCTTCTCCGAGCAAGAAAACCAAATTCAGCAAGAGCTGTTGGCGTTGATCGCGGCACAGCTGCGGAGCGACTGAGCAGGCGCTCGAGCCCGCTTACCGGTGCCTTGTGGCAGGGCGTGGACGAGTCGGCTCTTCGCGAAAAAACGTGAAAAGGCCGGCATCCGCAGACACCGGCCTCGCCCATCATCGCAGCTCAGTCCCGATGAGACTTAGCGCGCGCTGACAGCTTGTTGTCGCTCTTGTCGCTCTTGTCGCTCTTGTCGGCTTTGGAGCTCTTGCTCTTCGATTCTTTGTTTTCGCCTTCGCCGATCAGGATCTCCATGTAGTCACGGCGGAGGCGGACGCGGTAGGCCGGGATCGAGTCGCGGAAGCGGAAGGAGACTTCGGCGCCCTCGGTGCGGTTACTGGTGCGAACACTGGAGATGCGGTTGTCGCGCTTGGCGATACTTCCGCCCTGTTCCATCACTTTGTGACCGGGCACGAGCACGGTAAAGCCGGTCGGGAGTAGCGCGCCTTGCAGTTTGCCGCCAGGAGCGTCGAGTCGTAGGCGATAGATCGTCGGCGAGTGCAGTTTGCCGTGACCCCAAGGCGTGGTGTCGGTCTTGGTCGACTTCTCGCTGGTGCTCTTGTCGTCTTTGTTCGACTTGCTGCCGCCCCGGTCGTCATCCGAGCCCTCGTCGGAGAAGCCTTCGTCAGCGGCCGCGTTCGAGATCGGCGCGCTCGCGAGGTTGTTCTTGGCGTCCGCTCGTTCTTGAGCTTCGACCGCGGCCGGGGATCCGGGCGGGGGCGCGAGCGGCGCGGGCTCCATGGTGGCCATGGGCGTGGGACCGAACAGCGGCACGTTGGCGCTGGCGATTCCGCTCGTGGCTGAGCCGTTATTGGTGGGAGTTGCCGAGAGCGGCGCGCCCGTTGACGGTGGAGCCAGGGTGGCGACCGCAGCTGATTGTCCGGCAAGCGCGCCGGGCGGCGATGCAGCCGGTGTGGCGTAGTGCGTAGCGAGCGCGGCCACTGTTGCCAGCAGCACGACTCCGCCCGCACCCAGCATCAGCTTCTTCTGCGGCAGCTGCTTGGCCGCGCTGGCCGCGGGTTCCTCGCTGACGTTTGCGGAGGATTGCGGGCGCAGGCGTTGGCCTTCGACGCCCTTGTGGCCGTGCGGCGCGGGTGCGGTGGTGCGACGCTGCGGCGCGGGCTCGGCGCGCTTCGTGAGTTCGAGGACTTTGAGGCCGGCGCCTTTGAATAGGCCACCCATGCCTTGCGCCGCGCGTGCCGAAAATCGAGCGACGGCGGCGCCCGCGGTTTGCACGGCTTCGCCGGCGTTTGCAGCGGCTTCGCCGATTCTTCCACGCAGTGCGGCGGCGTCCTCGTCGTCGTCTTCGTCCGAGTCGCCTTCGTGGTCGTCGTCGTGGTTGTCGCGCGCTTGCGCGACGGCGTCGGTGGTGACCGCACTGGCCGGGATTTTGAAGCCCTTGGCCTCCCTTTCGCCGAAGTGAAGCGCGGTCACGCTCGGTTCGGGAGTGGTGTCTTCAGCGCCGGCGAAGCGTAGCTGGACCACCAATTGCGGCACCCGAGTGAGCGGGTCGATTGCGACGCTCACGCCGTCGATCTGCGCCTGACGGCGCCCGCCGGCTTCCAAATCTTCGACCTCGAGTTTGCGGCCGACTTTGAGAAATTCCAGGTTCGAGCCGACCTGCACGTTCTGCACGCCGCTCTCGCGGACGCGCGCCTTCATCGGCGATCCTAGGCCGTCGATGTGCAGGCGAACCCGCGAGCCGACTTCGGACTTCGCCTCATGCTGCGCCGCTGGGGCCGAATCTTGGTCTCCCGCGCCGTCACACAGCTCACGCAGGGCGCCCACGCTGCCACTGTCCAGGGCAGTGAATTCGACGCCGAACTCGCCCCCGCGGCTGCCTTCGCGGCGCCAGGCCACGCGGCCTTCGACCACGATTTCGCGTCCTCCTTCTTCGAAGCGGCAAACCAGTGGGGCCCCGTTGTCGGGCAGATAGGCGGTGCGCAAATGCATGCCGCGCGCGCTGACGTCGACCGCTTCGGCCTCGAAAGCCGGAATTCCGGGCTCGTTTCCGCACACTTCGACCAGGGTCTCGACCCGCACTCGACCTGCGCCCTCGGCGCGACGTTCTTGAATTTCGGTCATGGCTGCCTCCAGCGGTCTCAGCGCTCCTCCAGGGATGGCCAAGGGTCCGCGTCCCATCCCGAGTAGGACGACGGCGGACAAAGGGCCAAATTTCGTGCCCCGAGCCGCAGCGGAGGCCCTGCGATCGCCCCAAAAAAGAAAGTGAGCAACGGCGAGTGCCCGGCCTCCCAATTTTCGGCCAGGAGGTGGACAGCAGCCCCTCCGCTGTCCATCATGCGCCGCTCATGGCCCTGACGGTCGTGGTCCGCTCAGGCGACCTCAAGTCTCAGGCAACCATCACCTTCGATGCTCCGCGGATCGTGATCGGACGGGGTGACGGTTGCGAAATCCGCTTACCGGATCCCAGTGTGAGCCACCGCCACGCCTCGATTCGGCAACGCGGCAGCGACTACGTCGTGGTCGACGAGGGCAGCAGCAACGGCACGTTCGTCGGGCCAGTGCGGCTGTCGCCACAAGCCCCACGGGTGGTGCGCTCCGGTGACTTGATTCGCGTCGGGCGGATCTGGCTGGAGCTAACCACTCGGCAAGTGGTGGCCACGCAGAATCAAAGCCTGATCACCAAAGAGATCGCCCTGGCGCTCGTAGCAAGCTCGCTGGCCGCCGATGGCGAGCTGGCCGCACCCCGGCTATTCGTAACCGCCGGCCCGGATCTCGGTAAGGAGCTGCTGCTCGCGGAGTTCGATCGCGTGTACAGCATCGGCCGCGCTCCGAACGCAGACTTGGTGCTCACGGACGAAGATGCTTCGCGTCGGCACGTCGAGGTCACCCGCCGCGGCACGCAGATCTTGGTTCGCGACTTGGGCTCGAAAAACGGTGCCACGCTGTCCGACGTGCGGCTCGACCCAAAACGGGACACGCCTTGGCCACCGCTCGCCGTGCTCGCGCTCGGCTCGAGCCAATTCGGCTTCGAAGATCCAGTGCTGGCCGCGCTGGCCGAGATCGAAGCCGGTCGCGACGAACAGATGCAAGCTGGGGATTCCATCGATCCGCCCAACGTCGAGCCCGGCGAACCTTCGTCGAACCAGCCGCCACCGACGCACGACGCGGGCGCGGTCGACTCAGCACCGCTCGCGCAGGTGCCCACGCGAGCAGCAAAACCGGCCAAAAAAGCGCATGGATTCCGCGCGGTGGACGCCGCGGTGGCGCTGCTCGCGCTGATCGTGATCGGCCTGAGCGTGCTCGGCCTGACTTGGTTGTTTCGCGCTAACTAAACCGGCGTTCCACGCCAATCCGCCTGTTCCCGGCGTGTCTCGTTACTAGTTCACGCTTCCGTGCAGCGCCGACTTGCAAGAGCAGGGCCGAACAGCGCGCACTCGATGCCCGTACCCGATGAAAATAGCTGTTCGTGCACGAACAGCTATTTTGGAGTGTGAAGGCTTTGCCTTTTCGAGCCAGCGCTGAGCTCGACGGTCGCGACGCGCAAGAGGTGACCGCTCATGGGGCTGCTCAAGGCGCCGAATCCTTCGGCCCCTCGTCGTACGCACGCGGGCGATACTTCTTCTGTACTCCGCCGTTCGCGCCCCCGTTGTACACGAGGTCACTGCCGAGAAACGCGAGCCAGCTGCCGGGATGCGCTTCGGCAGCCGCAAGCAGTTCGTCTTTGTGCGCTTCGACGATCTTCTCTTCCCAGGCGCACTGCAGCCCGAGTGCGATCAGGTTCAGATCGTTGGGCGCGAGTTGGAAGCCGCGCATGTAGTGCTGCCAAGCTTGTTCGGCGCGTTTGAGGCGGCACAGCGTGTCGCCGTAATACACGTGAGCCATCGGCCATTTGGGCGCGAGGCGCATGGCTTCCGCGTTGACTTTGAGGCGTTCCTCGAGCTGGCCGCGTGCCCCGAGCATGACCGAGTAGTTGAGCTGCGCTTTGGCGCTACGCGGGACCGCGTTGTGCGTCGCGCGCCAGAAGATCAAATCATCCGTGTAGTCCAAGGCGTGCCAACGACCGGCGAGCGCTTGAAAGCCGAGGAACACGCAGACCGCGGCAGCCCCCCAGGGCCAGCGGGTTCGCAGCAGGCGCGCGAACAGTACGGCTAGCACACACGCGGAACCGAACGCCGGCAGGTACCAAAAGCGTTCAGCGCGAATCGTGGGCAAGAGCACGGGGATGTTCGAGTGCGGGAAATAGGCAATTGGCAGCCAAAGCAGCCCAATCGCAAGCAGGGTCAACGTGCCTTGTCGCTCGTCGAACACGAGCGCCACGCCGTGCAGCTTGGCCCGAGCTCGCGCCCGAGCTTCGCGCACTAAGGTTCCGATCCATAAGCAGAAAGCCGCGATCGGTGGCAGCACCAGCAGCACACCGCCCACGATGCTGCCCGGGAAATAGACGCGCTCCGGGATCGGCTCCTGCGGGAACGAATAGTCGCCACTGAGCGGCCATGGGAAGACCAGCTGACCCAGGCCGCGGGTGTACACCCGCAGCGCGCCCGCCACGCGATGCGGCAAGTCGGCATCCACCAGTGGATTATTGACTGGATCGTGCGGCAACTGGGGCTGCTGAAACCAGTGTAAGAACTTGGCCAGCGCGCGCGCGGATGCGCCCGCCTCCGCTGGCAGCGCGGCGCCCGCGTCGACCTGCGACGCGACTGGGAAGAAGCGACGTCGGAAATACGTGTAAGCCACCAGTGCAGCCGCAGCGGCCACGAACGCAGCCGCGGCGCGCGCAGCCCGCAGTGGCCGGGTCGGATGCAAGAGCGGTGCGCTCAGCAGCGCCACCCAGGGTACGAGCGGAAGCGCGACCAGCACGCTCTCTTTGCTGAACAAGCCGAGCAGCACCAGCGCGAACACACACAGCGGCATCAGCAGCAGGCCGCGCTGCAGGCAGACCAATGCAGCAAGCACGAACAGCCCGCCGAACACGTCCGCAATGCCGACCACCCCGGTGATGGCCTCGGTAAGCACCGCCGAGGCCAGAAAGCAGGTCCCCGCGAGCCAACTCGTCGCGCGTCGACCGCTGAGCGAAAAGACGAAGCTTGCCACGAGCGAAGCGTTCACCGCATGCACCAGCACGTTGACCCAATGGTGCAAAAATGGGCGGTGGCTCACGGACCACAGGGCTCGCCACACCAGATCCGGCAGGGGCCGGTACGAACCGATGCTGCGTTCGGGCGGCAAACCCCAAAAATCGCGCGTGAATGCCTGCAAAAATCCGCCGGCCTGACCGTTGACATACGGATTGGCGAGCAACGCCTCCTGCTCGTCGAAAATGTAGTTCGACAGCGGGCTGCGCACGTAGATCAGCACGCTCAGCACGAACGCAGGCGCGAACGCGGTCAAGAACCGCGGATCCTGCTCGCTGAAGTAGGCCCTCAGCCCGGAAAGCCAGGCGCCCAGCCGCTCGCGCAGGGTCAGGCGCGGCTCGCGGGGTGAGGGAGCGACGGGGCTGGGAAGTAACTCGCCGTTCATAAGCTACACCCGGCGGTTGTAGTGCCAAGCCCCCGAGTTCTCAATGAGCGAGTTCTTGGCTCGACACCGAGCCGAGTGCCGATGTTAACGTGCGCGCGAAATGACGGCAGCGGAACGCTTCGATGGCTGCGAAGTCGTAAAAAGGCTCAGCACAGGGCCGATCACGGACCTCTACCACGTGGTCCAAGAGCCGCTCGGTCGCCCGGCGTTCATCAAGGCGCTCGGCTCGAGCATCTTGCCCTCGTCGCCATTTGCGGCGTCCCTGGAGCGCGAGGCGCGGCTCTTGGCCGAGCTGAACCACCCGAACATCCTCGAGGTATACGACTTCGTGCGTCGGGGCGAACGCATGTGGCTGGTGCTCGAATACGTCGACGGCGTATCGCTCGACGACGTGATGAAGCGCGCCAAGCGCGTCCCAGAAGCGTTCGCTTGCGCAGTGGCGCTCGAGGTATGCCGAGCGCTGGCGCACGCGCACGCGCACGGAGTCGTGCACCGCGACGTGCAGCCGAAGAATATCCTGATCGGCAAGGACGGCTCGGTCAAGCTGGCAAACTTCAGCGTCGCCTTCGACGAGCGCATGCCGACCGCGCCCGAACTGCTGGAAGGCGGCACGGGATACGGCGGGCCAGCGTACATGTCACCCGAGCAGATCTTGGGCGAACGCGCCGACGGACGCAGCGATCTGTTTTCGCTCGGCGTGCTCCTGTACGAAATGCTGAGCGGTGAGCGCCCGTTCGACGGTCCTGACGATCGCAGCACGTCTCTGCGCATTCGGCGCGACCCGGTACCACCGTTGAGCAAAAAGGCCCCGGGCGTGAGCCAAGCGCTCGAGCGCATGACTCAGCGTTGCCTCGAAAAAATGCCGAGCGATCGCTTCGACGGAGCGTCCGAAGCCTGCGCGATCCTAGAAGCTGCAGCGCAAGAACTGGCTGCCGACCCCACGGCGCCGTTGCTGCGCGACACGCTGATCCGAGCCCGCTTGGTCGACGGTAGCCCACCCAAGGGCGCAGCCGAGCGAAAGCTGCGGCCGCGTGAAGGCCGAGTGGGTGTTGCCGTGGCCGGCTTGTTCTTGGCATTGCTTTCGATCCTGGGCGGCGGATTTGCGATTCAGGTGCTGTCGGGTAAGAGCGTCGGTACCGCCGTGGCTGCGCAAGCCGGCCGTCGGCTCGAGCTCTTGCCGGCCGGGCGCGCCTTCCTGCGGGTCGTGGCTCACCCCTGGGCGCACGTGATCGTGGACGGCCAAGAGGTCGAAATTACCCCGTTTGCTCGGCCTATCCCACTCAGCGCGGGCAGCCACTACGTGCGCCTGGAGCATCCTCACGCGCCGGTCGAGCGGCGCACGATCGAGCTCACCCCGGGCGAGACACTCTTGCTCGATGTCACCCTGAAGGTCAGTGCACCCAAGCTCAGTCCCAGTGCCGCAGCGTTGGCCAAAGCCCGCGCAACGGGGGCACGAGACAACACGCTGACTCCAGGCGACAGCGGTACACCCTAGACCACATGAACACCCGCGCCCGCGGCGCGACCCCGATCAGGAAACTACAGCGGCACTCGCATGCATCGTCGAGTCGTGGCATAAATAAAAGTAGCGAGTTCGCGAGCGAGCTCTGCATTCCCAGTTTGAGCCACACGCGGTTGGTCGAATCCGACCCATTCATGAACGCCGAATTAAAGTCAGGGTCAACCTTAGGCCACTACGAGCTCCTCACGCGCATCGGGCGCGGCGGCATGGCGAGCGTTTGGGTGGCGCGAGAGAAAGCGCCCGTCAGCGGCAAACAGCGTTTAGTGGCCGTCAAAGCCATGCTGCCCGAGCTGGCACGGCACTCCGACTTCCGCGCAATGTTCCTGGGGGAAGGGCAGATCGTGCGCAGCATCGATCACCCGCACGTGGTCAAGGTGCACGAGGTCTCGGAGGACCACGGGATCTTGTACATGGCCATGGAGTGGGTCGAGGGAGACTCACTGCGCGCGCTGATCAAAGAGGCCAAGCGGCGCCGCGCCATCCCGGCAGAGATGGCAGTGAAGATCATCGCGGACACCGCGGCGGGTCTGCACGCAGCGCACGAGCTGCGCGGTTGGGACGGCGAACTCCGCAACATCGTTCATTGCGACATCTCGCCACACAATATTTTGGTTGGGCTCGACGGCCAAGCCAAGCTGGTCGACTTCGGCGTGGCCAACGCGACAGCCCACACCGATCTCGAAGGCGGCGACCGAATCAAAGGCAAATTCGGCTACATGTCGCCGGAACAAGCGAGCGCCGGCAAGGTCGATCGGCGCAGTGACGTGTTCGCGCTGGGCATCGTTCTGTACGAGTTGACCACCGGCGAACGGCTCTTTCGCGGCGATGACGCAGCGCACACGTTGGAACTGGTCAAGAGTGGCCGCATTCCAGCGCCGCAAGAAGTCTATGCCAAGTATCCAGAGGGTTTGGCGGCGATCGTGAAACGCGCGCTCGCGCGCAACACCAACGAACGTTTTCAGACCGCAGCTGAATTTCGCGACGCACTCGAGCACTACTTGAAGGACGAGCGCATCATGGTTTCGCCCGCTGGCGTTGGTCAGCTGGTAAAACGCGTGCTCGGTCCACGCATCGAGCACCAGCGTCAAGCCCTGCGCGAAGCATTGACGGTAGCCGATGGCATGGTCGTGACCGGGCTGGTGCCCGAGCT
>DATEPG010000237.1:0-9988 GCA_035273265.1 Polyangiaceae bacterium | reverse complement strand
CAATTCGACATGGGGGGGAACGTATCCGAATACATTCGAGACGGCGCGATCGTCGACGTTGATGTGTTTTACTATCCCACTACGCCCGCGGCTTGCGTCGACTGCGTCAGCAATGGGAATGCGGTGTTCACTCGCCCAATGGGGGGAGACGTCGGGGGCGATGCCGCAACGATGATGTCGCCTGCAGTCGGAAACGATGCCTATTGGGGAAATCGAGCTTCGACGCTCGGCTTTCGCTGCGCCAGTAGCCTTTGACCTGCGGGTTGGCGCAGGTCACGAATCGAGACAAGCAACGTCGCAGAAGGGTGGCGCGGAGGCTGCGTTTCGTGCTCCGACGGAGCGGCGTGCGGGGAGTGTGTGCAAGCCCGGCACCTTCCACTGCAGCTCCGGAGCGGCCATGTGCACGAACCAGCAGTTGAAGGTGATCGATTGGGTTGTCACCTCACTCAAAAAAATCCGCGCCCGATTTTCGGACGTGGATTTCTTCTTGTTCGAGGAGGCTCTGCACGTCAGCGCCGAGCGCTGCGTCGTCGACGCTGAAAGGCCAACAGCGCAAGGCCCAGAGCAACAGCGCCGTAGGCGTGCTTCGACTTCGATTGCCCGCTGACTAAGGCGCAGCCGCCCGAGTCAGGCTCGCTGCTGCCGGCGCCCGGTTTGCCTGCGGCGCTTTGCCCGGGGGCTCCGCTGGTACCGCTGCTCACGGGGGAACCGCCTGCAGCAACGCCGCTCCCGGCGATGCCGCTGGTTGCGCCGCTGACACCGACACCGACACCGACACCGCTGCCGCTAGCACCGCCGCTACTGAAGATAGGACCGGCACCGCCGCCAGTACTTGCGCCGCCTGCCAGGCCGCCCGTGCTCGCGCCGCCCGTGCCACCGCTGCCGGTGTTAGTGCCACCAGCGCCGCTACCACCGCCCGCGCCGCCACCGCCGCTACCACCGCCCGCGGGACATTCCGGCTCTGGATCTTTGTCACTGACGACGTCGAGGCCGAAGAACTTGAGGATCGCATCTTCCTCGTAGGCCATCGAGTGTGTGCCGCCTTTGCCTGCCCAGGTCTCGAAGACGACGTAGCCGCAGGTATTCTTCCAGAATTGGCGGCTGTAGGTGGCAACCGAAGTCGTGGTCATATCGGTCGACGAGGGGGCTGTGCTCAACGCCAGCACGTTCGTCCATTGCTTGATCGACTCAGCCAAGTTTTGGAAGTAGATCGTCGTATCGTTGTCCCCCTGGATGACTTGAAGGCGGGGGCGATGGCCCGTGTAGCTTGGGAACATGCCACGCGCGAGATCTCCCCATTGCTGCGCCGTCTTCATGACGGTGCCTTTTGCGCAAGGCCCGCTCCATTGCATGCTGGAGTCGTAGGACTCCGCCCAACAGCCAGCTGGAACCCCCGCCCTCGCAGAGCCAGCCCTGAAGACGTCCGGGTACACTGCCATCAAAGCTTGAGTCAGCATCGCCCCCGACGAGCCACCCATCGCGTACACCCGGCTCGCATCGCCGTTGTACTTGGTGAGTGCGTACTTCACCATCTGCACAACGGCCTTCGTGTCGCCGCCAGCATCGTGCTTCAGCGAGGTATCCTTCGCGCCGACGTCCCAACAGTTTTGACCTGGGTTGTCCGGCAAGATCAGAATGAAACCGTTCTTGTCGGCCGCTGCTTTGATCTTCGGAATGTTGCCCATTTGGCCCGAAGCCGTCGAGCCGCACGAGTGCGCGGAAACCACGATTGGGGGCTTGGCTGCCACGGTGTCCGGGACATAGATGTGCATCTGAACGTAGCTCGGTACGCCGCTGGCTCCCCAATTGCTGACTTGCTGAAGCGAAGCCGCGCCCGCGGGGGCGGCCACGAACAGTCCGAGGAACAGCGAGCTTAGGGCGACGACCGGACTTCGATATCGATGTTGCATCTATTTGCCTTGCGGGTGGCCCTCAGGGGCCGAAAACGATGTTGGAGACGAAAGAATTGATGCTCCAAGTGGCATCCGGATCCGTTTGACTCGTAATTGCTTTGCCCTGAACGGTGAGATTGCTGAAGTGGACTCCGACGATGTTGGCGGTGGCTGATTTGCCACGCAGGTTGATCGGCTTTTTGACGTCCGAGCTCACGTTCGTGAAATAGGTGTCCTTGATCACGGAGGTGTTGGCGGCGGTGCGCCAGCTGGGGGGCTCGTCTTCACTGAGCGCGATCATGCTCGAGTCCGCAGCTTCGATGCGGATGTTCTCGAACTTCGTGTTCTGGACCACGGCCGTGTCGTAGGCGTCGATATTCAGCGCTCGCCCCGCCTTGACGACGTCGATGTCGCGGAAGGTGACGCCGTCGATGGTTTTGCCCATCGTCTTGGTGCCAATCTTACAGCCGACGGAATTGCTGTAGCAGACCACCTTCTCGTGCAGGATGTTCTTGGTATCGATGGTCCCGGTTGGCTCCTCGTTCTTGGTCGCCATGCTGTCGTCGCCGGTATACAAAAAGGCGTTGCTCAGCTTGCCGTTGGTGGACTCGTCGAAATTCACGCCGTCGGTGTTGTTGTAGGTGGTGGTCGTCGGCCGACAATTGACCATCTTGTAGTTCTGGATGGTCACCAGATCACTGCGGTAGATCAGCGTGTTCCAAAAGCTGGGATCACGAACGGTGATGCCATCGATCAGGATGTTGTTGCTCTGTTCGATCTTGAAAAGGTTGATCTTGGTGTCATTTTGACTTCGGATCAGCTTTCCGTTCGCGTCGATCACGCCTCGGCCCAAGACCTTGGTGTTGCTGATCTTGAACATGCGGATCATGCCGTGCGAGCAGTCCTCGATGTTGACCCCGCCGCTGCCGGTGTTGAAGTCAGCCGCGACATCCGAGCCGTAAAGAACGGCGCCTCCGGCCAGATAGAGCGTCATGTCACTCTTCAGCCACAGCTCACCGACTTTGTATTTGCCTGGTGGGAAGTACAGGATGTTCTGGGCGGCTCCAGAAGCCGCGTCGATTGCCGACTGCACTTTCGACGTCACCAAC
The DNA here is from genome assembly GCA_035273265.1 of Polyangiaceae bacterium. GTDB lineage: Bacteria > Myxococcota_A > Polyangia > Polyangiales > Polyangiaceae > PMG-095. The sequence continues at coordinate 6,987 of DATEPG010000237.1, read as the reverse complement.
GTCGCTCCCGTGTTGTCCACTGTGTAGTCGGCGATGTTCTTCACGTTGGCGTCGCCCAGCTTGGGAGGATTGACTTCCGGCGCGTCGATCAGGAGGAACAGCAGCTCTTTGGTGTCCACCTGCAGGATCAAATAATTGGGACCGCTGCTGAAGGTGAGCGTGTTGCCTTCCTTGGTCGTGACCAGATTTCTGCTCTTGGGGCTCAGTGTGTGCGCGCTGAAGTTCTCTTTGACGGTCACCGCAAATTTGGCGACGCCCGTGCTGGAGAGCGTGCAGTGCGCATAGTGGACCTGCATCTCCGGCGAGAACTTGCTCAACTTCTCGACGAACAAGGGCGCACCAGCGCCGGTGATCGTGTACAGCGGGCTAGCCGTTGCGCCCGGCAAAGTCGGGTAGTTGACGCAGGTAACCGGTGGACAGTCGGCACCCGTGCACGTCCCGCCGTTACCACCGTTGCTCGTACTACCCGCGCTACCCGCCGCAGCTGTGCCCGCGACTCCGTTGCCCGCGACTCCGCTGCCTGCGAGGCCGGCAACGCCGCCGATACCGGCGGAGCCCGCGACGGCGGTCGAGCCACTGGCTCCCAGGGTACCGGCCACGCCCGGTCCACCGGCACTCGTGGCAGCACCCGAGGAGCCACCGAGCGGGGCGTTCGAGCCCGCTGCCCCGCCGTTGACATTTCCGCCGCTGCCCCCGTTTGCGGGAGAGTCAGAGGAGCACCCGAACTGAGCTGAGAAGCCAATTGCCGTAGCAAGGGCGAGTGGCACGAGCCAAAGAGATTTCATCGTTCCTCCGCGATGTCGTGTGTCGTCAGGGCCAGCACGGAAGCTCGAAATCCGGGGCTACCGCTGGCAGTGACCTCAGCTACCAGGATCTGTCACAAGATCCACCCCACGAGCAGAACTCGGCCTTTCTCGGCCTTGACCGGGCCAGGATGGGCCAGGAGCCGCGCCAGAGGCAGCATATTTTTCGCGTAAACCCGCACTTCCTACGATTCACTCGAGCAAGCGAAAGCTGAGCTCGGTGAGCCAGTCATTGCGGCCGTCCAACGAGCGCGTGTGGTAGCGGAGAACGGTTTCTTGGCCGGGGCCAGTGAACTCGATGACACCGGAGGCGGCGCCGATCCAGGTGTCGTCGTGAGCAGCGGCGTGTAGAGGCTCTCCGTCGCGCAGCATGTGCACTCGGTCACAATGGTTCGGCTGGAGCGTCGCGGCGTGGGCTCCGACACGCAGCGGATCGGGTTCAGAATGCCTGGAACTCCACACGAAGAACGACGCCGGATCGGCGAGATCTTGGTAGGCGGAGCGAATGTCGCTGCTGCCATTCTCTTCGAACGCGAGCAGCAACACGCACAGCCTCACCGGAAAGCGTTCGATCAGCACCGGTAGATCGAGCACGCGCTCGCAAGGAGCGAGGGTGCAAGGTGCGCGACTGTCGAGGCTGTCCAGGCTGAAGCGATACAGCGCGCGGCCGAGCGGCGCGGGTTCCGCGCCGTTCAACGAGTAACAGCCGATCAAGATGCAGGGTTCGGGCGCGCCGCGCAAAAAGCCGTCGTGAACACTGGCAACCTCGATGCGTTCGACCGCTACTTGTACGCGAGGCAACTGAAGCGGCGCTGCGGCCGCGTACGCTGCACTCGGGACTCGATCGTCGGAGCGTGCGAATGGGCGCCATTTGACCGCGTCGGTCTTGGTCCGCGGCAGGGACGTAGAAGCCTCGAGCGCTGGTGGACGCGCGGGGCGCGGTACAGGTGGCGGCTCGCTCAGCACGACCACCGCGCGCTGACGGCGCAGAGCTCCTTCCAGGAAGGGCGTCACGGTCGCGAGCCATTGTCGCGCGTGCGCTGTCGAGGAGTGCGCGTCGAGCGCGGCTTGGTTGTGGAACGTTTCGCGAACCATGAAGCCGCCGACCCCGGCTTCGAGTTCGAAGATTTCGACCCGCGGGCGCCCGGGCTCTTTGCGCGTGTATTGGCAGTAGAGACGCGTGGCGTGCAAGAAGCGATCGAGATACTCCTGCTTGACTCGTAGCTCGATCAAAACCCCGACGGCCATCGCTCGCTAGCCTACACGCTGCGGTCCGCGTTCCTCAAGCGCTTGCTGCTGCCATTTCCGAGTGGCGCCGCACGGCCTGACGTTGTCCTTCTTCTCGATGCCACCTGGCAAGGCTCAGCGAGTATCATCGCGAGGCGCTCGGATCTGTGACGCGACCCATGAATAGCACGAGACCCGTCTGCACGTTGCGAAGCAGGAACACGAAAGGGTGATCGGCGCGAAACGTCGTGTTGGAGACGGGGGGTAAGCCGCGGACGACTAGGGATGCTGCGCTGCCGGCCGCCGCCTCGGTACCAGCTTCGTCGACTCGAATGAATGCCTGATGAAAGACATTGCTCAACGAGAGCGGCCCTTCCGGTGTCGGCGCAGCGATACCGGTGAAGTCGGCGCTCGTCGAGAAGGCGCGTTTCATGCCCAACGCCCGGAGCTGCTCGGAAATGGGCGCGGATCCACCACTAGCGATCGTAAAGCTCGGCATGGTCACGCTCACGCTCACGCGCTTTGCAGCGTTCGTCCAGCCATCCAACAGAGCCGTCGTCAGCCTTCGTTCGAGCGCTTCACTCCCGGCGGGGTCGTCGGGAAGCAGGAGCGTCAGCACGGCTTCGTCGCCCGCATAAGGGAGCTGAATGAGCTTCATGCCGTCGCTAGCGACAAACGCGAAGTCCCCGACCTGGTGCATCATCGGGACGTCCACCGAGGCGTCCGCTGTCGTGTGGAACGCTGCGATCGAGGTGGCCGAGGTTTTGAACGGCGTGGCCCACGCAGCTCGGAAGTGCAACGCGCTGACCAGCACCAGGCGCGTCGAAACGTCGATGCTTCCACTCTGCAGGAGCTCGGCGATTTTTCCTTCGGTTTGCTCCGCTGTCCAGGCATTGATGCGGTGTCGAGCTGGCTCCAATGCGGCGCGGTAGCTCACCCGTTCGATGAACGAGGCTGCGAGCGCGCTCGAGAACTCCGGCGTAAGCTCGAATTGCTGCTCGGCGAACAAACGCGTGGCGGAGTGCAACGCGGCCAACCCTGACCCCGGACTCAGCGCCGCACGGGCAGCCGAACACGGGCCTTGCGCGAGGGAAGTCAGGCGAAGTACGCGATTGAGCTCGGCTGCTGTCTCGCCCCGAGACCCGCACGCCAAGGGCGTGAGCGCGGAAAACAGCCCTGCCGGCGCGAACACGAGGTTGCCCGCCGGACCGCGCAGCTGTTCGAAGAGTTCTAAGCCGAACGTATTACTGCTGACTGCTAGAGCCCGCGCGTCGGCGACTGCGGCGGTCGAGAGCCCGGCGTGCTCTTTCCCTTCGGCTGCCTTCTTTGCCGTGTTGCAGCCGAGAGCGCCGAGCAATGCCAGCAGCGCTCCGCCGGCGGCGAAGATCGTCTTTCGCACTGGTCTGCGGTACCGGCGTTCGTTCATTGGATGGGCCGGGCGATCAATCGTAGTCGACGCAGGACGTGCTGGACTTCGGGTAGTCATCGCGCTTGAGAACGTTGCCCTTGGGACCGTAAGTGAGGACGGCGCCTGCCCAACCGCAGTCTTGACTACCCGCCCCAAACTGGATATCCCACGAAGCAGCTACGGTCGCCTTCGCGACCTGAGCGAGGCGAGAACAGAACCAGTTGCCGTCGTACCCGATGTGCCCGTTGCACTCGGGCGAGGTGCCAGTTCGCGCGACCAAACAGCTGTGGATCTCAATCGCAGATACCTTGCCGGCGAGCTTTGCCAATTCTGGCAGGTCGTGAATGGTGATCCCTGGACCGGCGGTCGGCCTACTGAGCCCTTTCCGCACATCACATACCCCGGAAGGCCGTGCGACCAAATATGAAGTTGGACTTTCCCTTTCTCCTGTTTGACACGATTGACCATCCACTTGATAGTCACGGACTCGTCGACGGGCTGAAATGCAAGATTGGACACGAACTTTCCTTCAAGTCGCAGGTCACGTAACACCAGGATTGTCATCTCTCGCCTCACCCCCTCGTAATTCGCCGGGCCGATTGCCCCGCGAGCAATCAATTTAGGTCGCTTGCGGAATTCCTTCAAGCGGAAACCAGTTCCGACTAGCATCGCCCTCTCGCACAGCACGTCCAGGGCAACACCCCGTGCAAAATCAGACCAAGACCAGGGCTTCTGGCTGCCCGCTGTCACTGCAGCGTCGGCGCTTGCCAATCGATCCAGTCGGTCCGCGTGAGTGAGCCCTTGGCGCCCACCAGAAATTGCCCGGGTGCCTCGCCGGTATGCTTCAAGAACGCGGCGATGTTCTTGTTGATCAGATCGGTGTACTCGGATTTGTACGAGCAATGCGCGGTATCCGCGACGCTCGAGTGATAGCTGATGTTCTTTTCGACGCCGAGCGCCTTGTACACTTCCAAGCCGGCGATGGCTGCGGTGTGGCCTGCGGGCGCGCCCATCTGCGTTTGATGGGGGTTTTCCAAGATCAGCAGGCCGCGTGGTGCGATCATTCCGATCAGCGCATGGGTGTCGATCGGTAGCTTGACGGCATTGGAGACGTTGTTGGCGAACACGAACGGCGCAAAGTTGTTACTCAACCAATTGAGTCCGTTGTAGTTGTAGTCCGTGCGCTCGGCGCCCGAAATTTTGTCCATGATGCGTAGCGCTGGGTCGCCACCGGTGCTCGGTTCGTGGGGGATGGTCAGCGCGATGCGATCGTCGAAAACACCGATCGTGAAGGCGGCCTTGCCCAGGCGCGAGCAGCCACTGATACCGATGCCCTTGATGTCGATGATCTCGCCGCCCGATTTTTGTAGGACATCGAGCATTCGGCTGGCACCCCAGGCCCAGGCCATGAGCAGGCCCGCTGGGTCCGTCCCGCCATAGATGTCGTAGTATTTGCCCGGGTTGGGCTTGCCGCGCGAGGCCTCGGGCGTGCCCTCCTTCCCGAGATCGTAGTTGTTGTAATAAATGACCGCGACGCCCTGATCGAGCATGCGGCTCTCGCCTAGATTCAGGCTGTTGCCGACGCTGATCATGGCAGGGAAGGGCGCGCTGCCCTTGGAAGGCAACACGATCTTCGCGCTGAAATCAATGGATTTGCCCTTGGCTTCCACGTGTACGGAGACGCTCGTTTTGCTGACGGTGCCCGTTACGACCTCAGGCATCGGCTTGCCGCCGAGGATGTACTTCTCGGCTTGCTTGCGGATCTCTTGCCTACGGCAGCGCCACTCCGCCTTGGAGGCCACGCGTTTGCCATCGAGCTTCAGGAAGGGATCCGGCAACTTGGGGATCGATGCCAGGGCGCTTGGTTCGGGTAGCGTGCCCACTTCACAATCGGCACTCTGGTTTTCGACGGTTTGCGATTCGGTTCCCGCACCGCCCGCGGTGGCGCCCGCTGCGGCGATCGAGCCGCCTGAACCCGCGCTGGTAAACGCGCCGCCCGTCGCTGGAGCGCCGCCCGCGGCAACGCCGCCCGCGGCAACGCCGCCCGCAGTCGAGAGACTACCCGCGCTGTTGCCGGAGCCCGCCGTTCCGCCAGTGGCTTCACTTTTGCCCGCAGATCCAATGGCTGCGCCCGCAGCCGCCGGTGCGCCTGCCGCGCCCGCGCGGTTGCCGCCGTTGACCCCAGCTGCGTTGGCAGAAGAGTTATCGGACGAACAACCCGAGACGACTCCCAGGCACGCCGATAGGAAGAAGAGCGAGCCGACGATTTTGCTTCGGCTGTGGCCCGTACACCGGCGATGTGCTGCGATCATCTCGAACTCCTGCTGCTTAGACCAAGCCAGCGAGATCGACTCTGCAATCGTCTCGGACTTGCTGAATGCTAGCCGAGCCGCCAGAGCAAGTGCACGACCATCGTCCCGGATTGTACCTTCCGTCCCGCGTTCACTGCCGGCGTTGGCGCACGACCATTATTTTCTGCTTGCTCAGTATTTCGCGTTGGCGCGCGACTGCCTCAGTTCGAACGCACTGGCAGAGCTGGTGCTGCTTCTGCGCCGCCGCGCTCACGTCGGGTGCCGATCAGCGGCTCGACCGAGCGGTCTGCGCTTCCGTGGAAAACGTCGCTGATCTAGAGTCGACGGGTGTCGTTGAAAACCGCTGAGCCAATGACTCGCGCGCGTGCTTTCGGCTTGGTTTGGCCTGCTGCGCTGAGCGCGGCGCTGGGCTATCTGCTCGGCTCATTGCTGCCTGCGTTCTTGGCGCTTGCCGGCGGGAGCTCGAGCACGCCCCTTTCGCGGGTTGGTTTCGTGTTACGAGAACACACGCAGGCGCCGCCGGCCGCGTGGGCCGCGCTCGGCGCCGATCTGCAGGCCGTGCGTTCAGCGTTCGTCTCGCCCGATCGTGAGGTCTTCGATCTGCTGGTGGCCGTGCATGGCTTGGATGCGAGTGGCACGAGTGATTGGAGTCGTGCCGAGCGAATCTGCCGTGCGCTCTCCTGGTCTCGCTGTGAGCCGAGCACGCTGGCATTGCTGAAGGAGCCCAGCCGACCATGAGGCGTACACTCGGGATGCGCGCGCTGGGGTCAGCGCTGATTTTCGCCGTAGCGGCCTTGCTTGGCTTCGCTCGAGCAAACGGCGATCGCGCTCGATTCGACCTGGCGACCGCGGCGTTGAGCACGAGCGAACAGGCCGCGCTGGAAGCGGCGCCCGCGCAGGCGATCGCCGATGCGATTTGGGCGTTGGGTACCGAAGACGCGGTCAAGAAGATGCTGAGAGCGGAGCTCGAGCGTTTACCCGAGGCCGAAGGCGCGGCCCGCGCGCGCACGTTCGTGCGCTTCGGCATCGTGGATAGCAATCCCGATGGCCAAGCCGCGGTATTTTTTCAGGCTTGCGTGTCCGACCCGAGCCTGTGCGATCGCCCCCGTTTGATCGCGGCCGCCGAGCATGAAACGCGCGCGCGCTTGGTGGAGCCGGGGCAGCACTTGCCACTCTATCTGACGAGCGGGCATCCGCAGGCGCCATGAGCCGACGCAGGCGCCAGCAACGGCCGGTT
>DATEPG010000236.1:0-2028 GCA_035273265.1 Polyangiaceae bacterium | reverse complement strand
CCAGTCAGCGCTGGTGCGTGCGGAGCGCCTGGGAGCGCTCGGCCAACTGTCTGCCGGGGTGGCGCACGAGATCAACAATCCGCTCTCGGCGATTTTAGGCAATTTGCAGTTTTTGGGCCGCAGCCTCAGGAAGCGCCCAGACTTTTCCGAATACAGCGGCGCGGTCGAGGACAGCATGGTCGCGATCGAACGCATCAAGCGCATCGTGCTCCGCTTGCTCGACGCCAGCCGCGCAGCAGCCCATGACCCGGTCACCAACACCTCTTGCCGAGTCGCCATCGCCGTGCGCGGGGCCGTGCGTGTCGCCGAGAGCGCGCGCGAGCAACAGGTGAGCTTGGACGTGCGCGTCCCCGACACGCTGTGCGCGCGCGGTGACCGCTACATGCTCGAGCAGGTATTGAGCAACCTGCTCGTCAACGCCTATCAAGCCGCGACCGACGCGCACAAGCCTGGCCGCGTGCAGATCTCGGGCGAACGCGTCGAGGATCGCGTGATCATCACCGTCAAGGACGATGGTCCGGGCATGAGCGCCGAAACGCGCGCGCGGTTGTTCGAACCATTTTACACCACCAGGCCGCTCGGCAAAGGGACCGGGCTCGGGCTCGCGGTTTCGGCGGGTCTCACGCAAGCCATGGGTGGCTCGCTCACCTTCGAGAGCAGCGAAGGCCAGGGCACCGAAGCTCGTCTCTCGTTGCACTACGCGACCGAACCGAGCGAAGAACCCGCGTCCGAGACGGTACCCACCTTCCGACAGCGCTTGCTGCTCGTCGATGACGACGACGTGGTGCGCCGCGCCGCTCAGCGCGCGCTATCCCGAGCCTTCGACGTGGTCGTCGCCAATGGCGTGCAGCAGGCCCTCGACACCCTGGCCAGCAACCCGGTCGACGTGATCGTGTGCGACATGATGATGCCGGATGGCGGCGGCGAGGCGCTGTACACGAAGCTTTTCAGCGATCGTCCGGCGCTCGCCCAGCGAATGCTATTTTTGACCGGTGGCGTCAACGCCACGGACGCTCGCGAGTTCTTGGCCAATCAGCCGCAGCCCGTACTCACCAAGCCCGTCAAATTGGTGAGTTTGCTCAAGGCCGTGGGGGAGCTCGGCCCGGCTCCAAGCTCGTTCTCCCGTCCCGAGTTGCGGCAACTCGTCGTTCGCTGACGCTCACTTTCTCGTACTGCGCGGTACGAAGCTATTGCCAGGCGACGTGCAGCACGAAGTCTTTGCTTGGGGGGGACGGGGCCAGCGAGAGTGGGCGGACCTGGACGCTCGACGCGAACAGGCCTACGCCTGCCTCGTACATGCCTAGATAAGCGTTGCGAAAGTACTCGAGATCGAGCGGAGTGAGCCCGAGCGTACGAACCTCGGCATGCTTGGACCCGAGGCGCGTGATCTGGATGCCACCGCCGCGAAAGATGCGCGTGTAGAGCGAGTTGATCTTCGGGAACACCACCCAGGGCGTCACACCCACCCCGCGTGCCATCTTCACGATCAGGCCCAAGAAAGTCTCGTGGGTTCGCCGCGAAACATCACGGCCCATGCCGATTTGGTCTTCGACACTGAGCCCAAGGGCGTCGCAGGCGGAGTAGTGAGCGAGCGCGAGTTCGAGCGTGAGCCACTCACCTGCAACACTATTCAAAACTCGATCCCGGTGACTGTCTGTCAAGAGCTCCGAGTAACGCTCGAACAGCCCGCGAGCGCGGAGCGCTTGGATCGAAGAAGCAATCAAGGTGCCGCGAACGCGACTCAGTTCACCGATCGCTTCGGGCGGCCCGGGGAACGGACACACGATGTCGTCGGAAGAAGCCAAAGGTATTCCTGCACCAAGCATAGCCTCCTTACCGGTGACGGACAGGGGTGATGCTACCTTTCCGGGGTCGCCCATGGTGGTATTCCCGCCCGACATTTCGGAGTGCACGAACGCAACACGGTTCACACAGCCTGACCCATGCCGGGCATGCGCGGCCGGCCGCGCACCGCTAGCCCGCAGCGTTTTTGCCGACCTACTGCTGGAATGGTGAGCAGCTCATTTG
>DATEPG010000235.1:0-9375 GCA_035273265.1 Polyangiaceae bacterium | reverse complement strand
GACGGTGACGGCTGCTCGTCGAAGTGCACGAAGGAAACGGGGTTCACCTGTAAGCAGGTCGCCCAGTGTGAAAAGATCAACGACAAGTGCGTGCTGCGGGTGCCCGCGATTTTTCGCGATTTCTCGGACAAGGATCCGGACTTTGGTTGGCCCGTCTACCCGGACACCACGTGCGGCATCCTGGAGGGCGATCCGATCGTCAAGGGCATCGCCAAAGACCTGCTCGATGCCGAAGGGCGCCCCGTGCTCGGCGTTGCGCCGGCCAAAGCTTGTATCGAATCCAGCCAATCGTTTGGGCGGTGGTTTCGCGACAACACGGGGACGGTCAAGGTCATTGGCGATCTCGTGCTGTTCGACAACGGCAACGGCGGCTACGTGAACCGTTTCGGCCTCAAGGGCGAAAAGCTGATCACCACCGTGGCCCCGGCGGTGGGTATGGGCACGGAGCAGCAAGTTCCGAACGCCACCAGCCAGGCGATGTGCGCGACGGGCTGCGCAGCGCGCGTGCGCAGCTCGGTCCAGTGCGACAACGTTTGCCGGCCGCAGCACGACCAGGTGCGCTCCTCCACCGAGACGCTCAAGCAGATGACGGACCAGCTGACCCAGCTGCAGGCCGCAGCTACCCCGGACGCGGCGGCGATTGCTGAGCTCGAAGAGGACATCGCGGCCCTTCAGATCACGATCGACACACGCACGGCTGCGGCAACCAAGTGCGATACCGACTGCCAGACGAACTTCGACGGACAGGTTGCTACCTGCGTTGCCGATTGCAAGCCGTGCAGCTACAGCCCGGCCCAGTACTGCACCGGCGGCAAAGTGGTGGAGTATGACGGCACCCCGTTGTTCTTCCCCGTCGATAGCGTGACCGGTCCCACCCTGGACGCTGATTTTGCCCAGCTTCCCCTGCAGTACGGCTACACCGGTTGGCCCTCCGAGGATAAGGTCTTTCCGGGCGCCAAGAAGCACAACTTCTCGTTCACGAGTGAAGTGCAGTATTGGTTCCGCTTCGAGCAGGGCACCAGCGCGCGCCTCGACTTCTCGGGCGATGACGACGTGTTCGTGTTCGTCAACGGCCGCCTCGCGGTGGACCTCGGTGGCATCCACGTCCCCATGGATGGCTCGGTCACGATCAACGCTCAGTCCGCGGCCAAATTCGATCTCAAGGAGGGTAACGTCTACAAGATCGTGGTGTTCCAAGCCGAGCGCAAGCGGTTCGGCTCCTCGTTCCGCCTGACGCTCTCGGGCTTCGAAGCAACGCCCAGCGACTGCACCGCAATTTGCGGCGACGGCATCCTGAGCTTTGGCGAGGAATGCGACGACGGCATCAACGATGGCGGATACGGCGAGTGCGACGTCGGCTGCAAGCTCGGACCGTTCTGCGGTGATTCTGTGGTTCAGGCGCCTGAGGTCTGCGACAACGGCCCTGGTGGCGGGCTCGCGTGTCCCGGTTGTCGCCAGCTGGAAGTCCCGAAGTGAGCGGCTCAGGCAACGCCTGAGCCGGTCGCCGGGAGATCGGGCGGAGTGGATGCTCGGTATAAACTACCTTCGTCTACTCCGTCTGGATCGGTCTCTGTCTCTCTGTACCTGAGCAGCTTCGTCGATCGGTCGCCTCATCGCGCCCCGAAGTGGCGCGTAGCGAAGGCCGAGAGTTCGCTGCCACACGCGTTGGCGGCTTGCGGGTGTAGTTCTAGTGGGTCCGTGAGCAGGTCGAAGCAAAAGAACGGACCGCTGGGGCCCGCGATCAACTTCCGCTCGCCCTGAGCGACCCCATAGTGCGGGCGCGCGTAAGACCAAACTCCGCTGATGTTGGCAAAGGGCACCATCGGCTCGCGGCTGTCCATGGGGCGAAGCAAGCTGCGCCCTACGCGGAGCTCCGCGTACGGGATGCTCTGGCGTTCTTGCCAGACGCCGAGCGCATCCAAGACCGTGGCGTGAATATCGCGCGTGTATAGCAGTCGCTTGCGGTTGGCCTCGAGTGCGGTGAGCTGTTCGGGGCTCAATGCGCCCGGACCAGCGAGCACCCACCCCGGCACTCGCATGGATGTCTCGAATAGGTGATCGCGATGAATCAATTGTCCGTGATCGCCCAGTGGCTCACCGTGATCCGACAGAAAAATGACGATCGTTTCGTGCCAGCTCGGCAGCGCCCGCAGCTCACGCAGGAAGGCGCCCAAGCTGCGTCGCTGGAGGGCAATCGCGTTTCTATACCGGCTCACCAGGGCCGACGATAGCTTGCCAAGGCCGAGGGAGCTGCTCTGCTGGTAGGGCTGCAGGCTAGGATCCGTGCGGTACATGGCGTGCGTGTTGGATAGATGGAGCACGCCATACCAGGGCTGCTTTTCGCGAGCGACACGCGCGGAGAACGCGGCCATGGCCTTCTCGTCGTGTGCGCCGAGCACGAGGTCGGGGTGCGGCTCTAGCTCGGTCGCGGTGACCAAGTCATCGATCCCGGCCACGGCCAAGTATTTCCCGAAGTCTAGAAAGTCCGGACTCTGTGCCGTGACGTACAGCGTGTGGTAGCCCGCCGCGCGCGCTACTTCCCACAGCAGCGGCGCACGGTGCGACGCCGGGTACTCGGTGTCGGGCTCGAGCCCAGTCCAAAGCACCATGCAGGTCCCGAACGTTCCCGGTGACTGACTGCGCAGGCGCGTCAAACCGAAGCGATCGGAAGCCACCGGATCGAGATACTCGTCCGCGCATTCGTGGGGGTCGGAGCACATGGCATCGGCTCGCACGCTCTCGGTGAGGATCAGCAGCACATTGCTGGCCTTGGTCGAGCGATTGAGCTTGGGTACCGCCAGCGGTCGTCTGAGGAACGCCCCGCGCACTCGGTCTTGAGTGGAGACCGGGGGCCTTTGCGAGGCTTGCAGCAGCAAGCTCAATCCGGCGGCATCGGGCGGCGTGAATTCGAGGGACGCGGCATCGCCGATGGTCGCGGCGATTAGCGAGCTCGCTGATAATGACAGCACGAGGCAAAGCCAGGCCCCGGAGCGCGTGCTGGCAGACGAAGCCTTCGCTTGTAGCCAGGCTTGCTTGAGCAAGGTCATGAAGCCCACCGCCACGGCCAGCAGCATCGCGAAGGTCACGACCGGCAGCTCCCCAAGATATGCCACCAGCACCGCGCGCAGCGCCCACACGGCGCGCAACAATTCTGGCGTCGCGAAGTGGCCGTTGATCAGATAATAGCTGAGATGACTCGCGGACAGGCACATCAACAGCAGCTCGCTCAGGGCCAGCGCCAGAACCGCAGCAAAAAGTGCGGGCCGCCGCCGTGCGCGCTGCAGCAGAATGCAAAGCAGGCCACCGAGTGCTCCCCAGAGCACTGCCATCAGCAAGACGCGCGCGCCGTATTGGAGCGCTTGTCGGAGCCCGAAACTACGCGCGACGAATATCCGCAGCGCGATATCGAGCGCTGCGATCACGGCGGCAGGCCAGGCGAACCGATGCGGACGGCTGTCACGCAAAGCCCGTGATACGGACGCTCCGAGTTTGCTCGCTAGCCGGCTGAGCGTCGGCGCATGGCGTGTCCACGCGTCGAGTGGCGGTCCAGCAGGCCTCTTGGCGGGCATTCGCTCAGATCACCTCATCATTGTCCAAAAAGGCAAACAACGGTTAGCATTTGGCAGAATCGACATGCAACTTACCCAGCGGATCGAGGGCCGGATGCCCAAGACGGCCTTCACCTGGCTCCAATCCAAGTACCCGCTGGTGCTGGTGGCGATCGTCGCGATCAGCTATGCGCCGGTCTTTCGAGCCAAGTTCGTGTGGGACGACGACGAGAACATCCTCGAGAGCCCGAACCTTCACGACCTCGCGGGGCTGGCGCGGATTTGGAGCGATCCCAAGGCCTCCCAGCAGTACTACCCGCTCACCCACACGAGCTTCTGGCTCCAAGCCAAGACGACGGGCCTTGCGCCACTGCCTTTTCACCTGTTGAACCTGGCACTGCACGCGGCGGGCGCGGTCTTGTTGTTGTTCTTGCTGCGCCGCTTGGCTCTGGCTGGCGCCGAGCTGGCGGCCACGTTGTTCGCCATCCATCCCATCAACGTCGAGAGCGTGGCGTGGGTGACCGAGCGCAAGAATGTCCTGTCGGGCGCGCTGGTGTTTGCGGCCTGTCTCTCCTACCTAATCCATGATGAAGCTGCGTCCGCTCGAACGGCGGACGGCGAACCGCGCGCCCTTCGTGCGCCACGCCGCAACTGGTGGCTCGCTTTGATGCTGTTCGTGCTGGCGCTGGCGGCCAAGACCGCCGTTGCCGTAGTTCCGGCCGCGCTGTTCGTGGTGCTGGTCGGACTACGAGGGCGCCGCCCTGCGCCCGTGCTGCTCGCGCTGGCGCCGTTCTTGGTCCTCGGAGTGGCCGCGGGGCTGGGCACTGCCTTCCTCGAGCGCACCCACGTCAACGCGGACGGCGCGGATTTCTCGTGGAGCTACGCCGAGCGCGTGCTGATTGCTGGACGCGCATTCGCCTTCTACTTGCAGAAGCTCGTCTGGCCCCAGGGGCTGATCTTTTTCTACCCGAAATGGCAGATCGACGCCCACGCACCGCTGGCCTGGTTCTATCCGATTGCCGTCGTGGCGGTGTTTGGCGCGCTGTTCGCGCTCCGCAGACGCTGGGGAGTCGGACCATTTCTGGCACTAGTGGTGTACGGAGTGTTGATTTTCCCAGCGCTCGGCTTCTTCAACGTCTACTTCATGCGGTTCTCGTACGTCCAGAATCACTTCCAATACCTGGCGGGAGTCCCGGTGCTGGCATTCATTGCCGCGGTCGCTGCTCGTGTCCTCGAGCCAGCAAGCCTGAACGTTCGAATCACGATCGGCGCGGCAGTGACGCTCCTCTGCAGTTGGTTGACGTTCTCGGAGAGCGCTCAATTTCGGGACTACGAAACGCTATTTTTGACTACTCTCGAACGAAACCCCGACGCCTGGGTTGCTGCCTACAATCTCGGCAACTACTATCAAGGTCGGCAGGAGCGGGAAGCCGCCATCGTGAAATATCGCGCGGCGCTTCGGGTGCGCCCGCACGACCCGCAAATCCTCACCAATCTCGGCGCTACACTGGCAGAAACAGGGCACCTGACCGAGGCGCTGGGCGCTTTGCGCGAGGCGGTGCGCCTGCGGCCCGAGCACGTCGACAGTCAGCTCAACTTGGCATCGGCGCTCGAGCTGGACCGAAAGCCCGCACTGGCCGTCGTGGCGTATCGCGAAGCGCTCCGGCTTCGCCCGAGTTCGATCCGGGCCAAGCGTCAACTGGCTTGGCTCCTCGCAACCACCGACGACGTTCAAGTTCGTGACGGGCAGGCAGCGCTTTGGCTGGCCCGGAGCGCTTGCGCCGACACGAAGCGCGCGCTGGCCCGCTGTCAGGATACGCTGGCGGCGGCCGAGGCCGCGAGCGGGGACTTCGAGAGCGCTGCCACGCGCGCGCGTCATGCGGCCGAGCTCGCCCGCCGGCAGGGCGAGGAGCAAGCCGCAAAACACTACCAGGCGCGAGCGCGCCTTTACGCCACGGGACAGCCTTACGTCGAAGTCCCGCAGCTCCCCGGATCACTCCCTCGAGGCGTGAACCAGGGCGCTTCTGCGATTCACGCTGGAGCTCAGTAGTGCCACGGGAACTTGGAGAAGTTGGGCGCCCGCTTCTCGAGGAAAGCGTCACGCCCCTCGGCGGCTTCTTCGCTACCGTAGGCCAGGCGCGTGGCTTCCCCGGCAAATAGCTGCTGTCCAACGAGCCCCTCGTCAGGCAGGTTGAAGCCGTACTTGAGCATGCGGATGGCAGTCGGGCTCTTTTGCATGATGCGACGACTCCACGCGAGCGCAGTTGCTTCGAGCTCGCTGTGCGGGACGACCGCATTGACCATGCCCATCGCGAAGGCTTCCTCCGCGCTGTAGTCGTTGCCCAAGAAGAAGATTTCGCGAGCGCGTTTCTGTCCGACCTGGCGCGCCAGCAGCGCTGAGCCATATCCGCTATCGAAGCTCGCTACGTCGGGATCGGTCTGCTTGAAAATGGCGTGCTCGCGACTGGCGATGGTCAGATCGCAAACTACGTGCAGGCTGTGCCCTCCACCGACGGCCCAGCCGGAAACGGCGGCGATCACCACCTTGGGCGTGAAGCGAATCAACCGTTGCACCTCCAAGATGTGAAGCCGCCCGAGGCGCGAGGCGTCCGCACCCGCTGATCCCTCGTACTTATAGCCATCCTTGCCCCGGATGCGCTGGTCTCCGCCGGAACAGAAGGCCCAGCCGCCGTCCTTTGGCGAGGGGCCGTTGCCGGTGATGATGACCGCGCCAACGTCGCTCGAGACACGCGCGTGTTCGAGTGCGGTGTAGAGCTCGTCCACGGTCTTGGGTCGAAAGGCATTGCGCACTTCGGGGCGATTGAAGCCGATGCGCACGGCGCCCACCTCGCGGGCGCGATGATAAGTGATGTCCTCGAACGCGAACCCTGCAACGGGTTGCCAGTGGTCTGCTTCAAAAATTTCGGAAACCAAATGCTTCGAGCTCATCGCCATGTCCCTTCGCCGCAGAGTCCCGGCGAGCCTACTTGCGAATCGTGTCGCGGAGCAAGGGGACGCACGTCGGCTTGCGTGTCTAGATCCGACGTTCCAGCGTCGCGAGGTGCGAGCCTTCGATCGCTCGACGACGGTTCGAGGTTCGTCTGCGTCGGTCCGAATCGAGGCCTATTGAACGATGGGGGCCGCGTTGACGCTGCCGCGTCGGCGCGGCAAGAGGCCGGCTCCGCGCGTTGCAGCCAAGGCGCCGAGCGCCCAGAGCGCGGCCAACACCGACAACAAGTCGCCGATGCCCGGGATGAGCTGCACCAAGAACAGGCCCGTGCAGCCCAGTGCCAAGTGCACGTAGGGGTTCTGCGAGCGCCTGCCGAACAGTCGGCTGCCGAGGGCGAACGGCACCATGCAGAAAGCCAAGTAGCCGACCAACGCGGAGAAGAGCCCCACCAAGACGGCCAGCGGGATGCCGATCAACGTCACCACCAGCGTCAGAATGACCAGTGCGAAGCCGAGCACCACGCCCACCCCAAGGCCGATCGAACGCAGCGGTCGCGCCAACATTTCGGCGCGCATCGCTTCAGCGCGCGACGAAGCGAAGGCGAGTAAGAGAGCGCCGACGATCCAGAGCAGTGAGGCCCCGGCCAGGCGCTCGGCGAAGGTTTTGGCATAACCTGCGAACGATTTATTGGAATCGTACATACACGTCGAGCAGACCACTTGCACCTGATCGCCGCGGGTCATCTTACCGAACAACGCGCTGACCTCGCCGTCGACCCGGACACCATTTTTCAGATCGAGCGAGCCGCCGAATGCGATCACGTCTTTTTTCACGTAGGCAGTCGACAAGAATTGCGCCGTGCCACCGAACACGACGACGCTGCCGTTGACCGTGCCTTCGATCACGACCGAGCCGCGCCAGACGAACAAATCTCCGACTACCTCTCCGGGCGCAATTCGCTCGGAGCCCGTGATCACGCGGTCCTGACCTGGAGCAAAAGACGGCTTCGCTGCCGCCGCCCCTGGAGCCGTGACAGGGGGCTCGGCGGCATGAATGGAGATCAGGTTGCCCTCGCGCTCGGCGACGAACTGCCCCGAGTCGAGCAAAAGTTCGAGCACTCGCGCGGCTGGCTGATCGGTGACCTCGACATCGACCGACTGCTCTCCCAGATCATGGGCAACCAGGTTCCATTTCGCAGCCGCAGCCAGCGCCCGCACTGCCTGCGAGCGGCTCGCGCCATGAAGCGACAGAGAAACGCGCTCGTCGCCAGGCCAGGACCCGCTGCGGCGGACCTCCGCTCGAGCCTGATTGGGCGCAGCAAATAGCAGCAGCGCGAGGCAGGCCAGCAGCGCCTTGCTGCTCCGAGCAATGCGCGAAGACGTGTGCGGTGACCGGCTCATGCCAGAGGTTCCTTCGAGAGTTCGACGTTGCGAGCCAAGAGCCAGCCACCGATGCCCGCTAGCAGCGTGGTGGTCAGGCAGACGGCGACGAAGAAGACGCGTTCGCGTTCGACAACGACGGGCAAGAACAGCCGCGCGGTGCGCCACAGCGACAGCCCGCCGTGTTCGAGTCCCAACAAGCGCTCGCTCACGCGCCCATCGCCGAGCAAGCGTGGCAGTGAACTCATGGCGGCGACGAGTAGGCCGAGCGCAAAGGGGATGGCGGGCAAGGGGCGCGGCTCGACGCTTGGCACCGCGAGACGAGCCGGAGCCATGGAAGACTGGCTCTCCAGCGACGAGAGCGCCTCGCCGACCGAGAAAGACAACGCCGCCAAGTCACCGAGCCGGTCGCTGCAAAACGGGCAGCCATCCACATGCTCGCTGAGTTCGGCCGGGACCAAGCTGTCTTGACCATCGACCAAGGCGCTCAGGACCAGGTCACTCGCGTGGCCGTCCTCTCGATATGAGAGCTCGTCGCTGAGTTTACGGCTCATGCGTCACCTCCGCGTACGTTCTCGCCCAGTAGCTCGGCCAGCTGTTTGCCGAGCGCCTGGCGCCCGCGCAGGATCCACGTGCCCACGGTGCCCACCGGCACGCCGAGGCGTTGGGCGATCTCCTGATAGTCGAGCTCTTCCAGATGAAAGAGCACGAGCGCCTCGCGCTGCGATTCCGGCAGAGTGCTGAGCGCTTGGCGGAGCAGCCCCGCGCGCTGCCGCCCACCCAGGATGCGCTCCGGACCAGCACCGGGATCGGCCACGCGCTCGACGAGCGAGGCCGCGCCTTCGTCACGATGCTCGGGCACCAGACGGCCGCGCCTTCGGTACTCGGCGCGCAAAGCGTCGAGAGCAACGTGACGCGCGATTCCGAGGAGCCAAGGCAAGGGCGGCTCGCCACTGCGCAGACGGCCTTCGTGCTCGAGGGCTCGTCGGAAGGTCTCGTGAGTGCAGTCTTCGACATCGGGATCGTCTCGGCGCCGCCGCAGAATGCGGGCGACCAGGGCCTGTATGCCAGGGCGGCACTCTTCGGCGACGTCCATGTGGGTTCGGGGGGTCGCGAAGCGAGGGAGGGGGTGATGGGGCCAGAGTAACGTGAACAAGGCGACGCTCGCATCCTCCGTGCTCTTCTCTTCGTCCAAGGGTCCGCCACGATTTCAGCTCGCGAAAGGATTTCTTTTTCAATCAGACGAAAGAAAAGCACAGCCGAAAGCGAAGGCGTCGTCAGGACCTTGGCCCCCAGGAATCCATGACGAATTCAATGCATTTCAGCCTTATATCCGCGCCTGCTGCCGTTCTCGCTCTGCTGTTGAGCCCGGCCCCGGCCCTGGCTCAGGAAGCGGCTCCAGCCCCGTCCGAATCCGGAGAGGCCCGGCCGGCCGAGGCGCCGCGCGCGGCCGTGCCGGCTCCTCTCGAGCCCGCCGTGGCGCCGGCCACCCAGAAGA
>DATEPG010000234.1:0-5332 GCA_035273265.1 Polyangiaceae bacterium | reverse complement strand
TCAGTCATCTCTGCCGCACCATCTGAGCCGGAGTATACGACGAACGGGCAGCGTTTGCTCGGTCGTTACTGGACGGCGTCGGTGCACCATCGATCGCGGGTCAAGTCGAGCGGATCCTGCCCCTGGGTCTTATCGATGACGGTGGAAGTCGTGATCGAGTAATAGTCGCTGAGCAGCGGCTCGAAACCGAAGCTCAGGCTATCCTTTGCGGCGCCCGACGTTTTGTCCGGATTGCGGCGTACGCACCACATGCCGATGTCACTGAGCGCCTCGCCGTTGGCGTCGAAGTCCAGCGGGCCGCTTGCTCCGTCGAAGTCGACGCAACCCTGGGTCTGCGCGGTCGTGAAGTCTCTGGTGAACTTGCCGCCCGCCTGCACGACACTCTTGGGGTCGCCTTTGCAGCTCAGCTTCGTCATCGCGTCCGCGAGCTGTCGTCCGGTCGGAGAAATGCGGTCGGCGACGGCGATGGCGAAGGCGGCGAGGTACCCGGCGTCATAGCCAAACTCCGCCAAGTTGCCTGGCTCGTGCTGAAAGGCCGACACGAACCCCCGCCGAAACGGCTCGTAAAGAGCCGACTGGCGGGCGCCCGGCGCGGTGCCAATGATGCGTTGGTTCAGGCCGGGATCACTCTCGAAACGCTCGGCCACCAGCTGCGACAGTGCGGGAGAGCGGTCGCCTTCGGGGAACACGTACCAGGGCTTGGGCAGCGCACCGTTCCAGCCGTCTTCGATACCTGGCATCATGTTCGCGACGAACTCAGCGGTGCCCATCGCCAGGATGATGTTCGGCGAGCTGTTCAGCACGAGGTCGACGTGGCTCTGCCAGTTCAGCGGCTGCGCCACGTCGGGATTATCAGGGTTGTCGTATCGGTCCACTTGCGTGACGACGACCGCTGGGGCGGGATGCTCCTCGTCCTGCTTCGTCACGCTCTTTTGCAGGCCAGATCCGGCGCTATCGTCCTTCCACGGCATGGTAATTCTGGCGCGCTGACCTTCGGGGACGATCTTCGACTCCTTGAGTACATGTTCCACGTCGACGACCAAGTGCTTCAGGGCTTCGGCCTGTACGACATCCGACGGCGTGGTGCGCCAAAGCAGTCCCTTGTCCACGTGATCGCTGAGCTCAGGGCTGGTCGCCGAGGGCGAAAGCACGAACACGTTCGCTGGGCTCGCTACCTGGTCGAAGATCTTCAGCGTCGCGGTACTGAAAGAGGCGCCGATGATCATTTGCACCTTCGCGTCGTTGACGAGGTGCCGGGCGACGCGAACCGGGTCCGAACCGTGATCACAGACCAGCATCGCCAGATGCCGATGGCCTGAGTCGGGCGCGCTGAGCGGCGCGCTAAAACCCGTTGCACTGTTTTCGATCTCGGAGAGCGCAAGCTTTGCGCCCTCCGTGGTCGGCTCCCCGTAGGGGTCCGGTCCGGTCAGCGCGCCCAGTAGGCCGACCAGGATCACGTTGTCTTGGGCGAGCGCGTTGGGTGGCCAGACCTCCGTGCATTCAGGGGTCAGGAGCGGAATGCATTCGGAATTGATGCACGCGCTCGGCTCACCGTAGCGCTTGGTGCACTCACTGGTGGTGGTGCACCCTTCGCGATCTTTGGTGTCGACCACGAGGCTACAGCTCGAAACAGCGAGCGCGCACGCGCCGACCAGCAACTGCCGGCGAGCTTTTCGGCACAGCGGGCGCACGGCTGTGCAAAATCCAATACCGAACATTCGCCACCTCTTGGTCAAAACGCGGCTTTCATACTGATGCCGCTGGGGCCGAAGCCGACCTTCAGCGATTGCCAGGCCGACTTCTGAGGGGTGCTGGCCGTGGCGTCGCGCTCCGAGGGTCTGAGCGTCAGCCACAAGCTGATGCCGCCCGTGATCAAGGCCGCCGCGGTCAAGCCGTCGGTTACGGTGGCCAGCGTGCGCACTCGCGAAGCTTTCGAGCTGACCTCGCTCGAAGGCACCGCCAAGTTGTCGCGATCATCCGACAAGGACGAATTTTCACTCAACGTGATCACGCCGGTGACGACTGCACTCGTGGCCAGGACACCGGTCAACGCCCAGCCGAGCCACGGCACGCGATGCTCGGCAGCGCGGGAGTCGGTCGCGGGCGGCGCGGCCGTGTCTTTCGGTGAAGCAACGGAGCGCGTCGTGACGGTACTTGGCCCGGCGCCGGGAGCTGGCGCGCTCGCCGCAGCCGCAGCCGGCGCGACGGGAGCACCCGCGGCAGAAGCCCCTTGATCGGTCAGGGTAAACTTGAGCGTGTCTTGCACGCCGCCCGCGATGCTCACTCGGCGGCTCTGCGGCAGATAGTCCGGATGACGCACACCGATGCGGCGAATGCCCGAGTTGACCACGACCGGTGCGCTGAGCGGCGTGCTGCCCACGGGCACGTCGTCGATTAGCACCTCGGCCCCGGGTACGTCCGTTTCGATGCTCAGTTTGGCCACTCGTTGGGCCAGAGCTTTGAGCTCCTTTTGCACTTGTTCCCGCCGAGCGACGGGCAGCTTGTCGCCGCCTTTTTCCAGGTATTGGCGGTACGCGTCCATGGCCGCTGCATAGTCGTGCATCGCAAAGCGGACCTGGCCAATGTTGTAAAAAATCTTGTACGAAGGCCGGAGCTCGGCGGCTCGATTCAGCTCGACGAGGGCTGCATCGAACGCGCCGTCTTCGTACAGTTTGACCGCGTTCTCATAGCGCTCGCGCGCCTCACGGTCGGGGTCATCGGCGGCGCGCGCGACGCCACCGTTCAGGCACACCAACAGCGCGAGCGCGCTGCCCCAAGCGAAAGGTTCTAATTTAAGCATGGTCGTCACGCGCTCAGCGCTCAGTTGGAGGAGGGCACCGAGGCTGACGAGAGCTCACCAAGGGGACTCGCTCGTGTCAAGCGGTGGCGCCGTCGATCCGGTTGCTCTGCGATTCGGTAAATCACGGTAGGGGGGGTCGGTATCGGCCGCCTTTTTGGGAGCCACAACGGAGGGGCGCGCACGCGGTAGGCCGGGCGCGGGGCCTTTGTGCGCGCTCGTGTCCCCCGCTTTGGGGCTGACCGCGTCCGTGGCTTGGTCCTGCGCCAAGCCGACTTCCAGATCGACGTCATGATCGAACTGCACGTTCAGGGTGCGTGTTCGATAGCCGTCTGCGCTCACGACCAGCTCGTGCTGCTTGCCGTCACGCGGTTGTGCACCGGCATAGGGACTCGGACCGAGTGCCTTGCCGTCCAACTGCAGGAGTGCGGTGCTCGGATGAGCGCGGACGTTCAAACGCACGGCCGCGCCCACACTCGCCGCGGGGCCAGGCATCGCTGCGTTCAGCGAAGTAGCCATCGGCTGACCCGAACCCCTGAAAATAATCACCAGTAGGACCAACACGGCGGCCAAGGCGAGGCCCGCGAGGAGGGCAATGCGCGGCTTTCCGGCCGGAGCTTTCGGGTGCTGCGGAGTAGCCATTTGAACCGGCGGCGGAGTGGTTTGCAATGGCGGCGTCGTGCTGGGTGCCGTCGTCGGGCCGGTATTCTGATTAGTCGTTGCTCGTGCTGCAAGCACCTTGAGCGTGGGCAGCAAATGCACCTCATTGAACGGACCAGACCCGACCTCGGTATCGGCACTGGCCTCGCTCATGGCGCTGCGGATCACGTCATTGATCTCGCGCCGTTCGTCCGCGAACAACAATGACACGCGCTCGCCGATCGCGCGGGTGGTCACCCGCCGACCGTCGAGGAAACTCACCAAGTCCTCGCGAAACGCGCCGGCATCCGGGTAGCGTTGATCCGGTTTGGGTGAAAGCGCGCGATCCACGATCGTGGCCAGCGCTTCCGGCACCTCCGGAACTGCCTCGCGAATGGGCGGCAGCTCGCCTTGGACCAAGCGGCGCAAGATCTCATACACCGAAGCAGTGCCGTGCATGGCGCGACTAGCGATCGCCTCCCACAGCATCACGCCGACGCTGAACAGATCGGCCCGGCGATCGATCGCGCCGCCCAACACTTGCTCAGGGGACATGTAGGGCACTTTGCCTTTGACCACGCCCGCGCGGGTCTTGCTCGATTCCAGCGTTTTGGCGATGCCAAAGTCGACCAGCTTCACGTGTCCGCTATAGGTGATGAACACGTTTTGCGGAGAAACATCGCGATGTACGATGTTCAGCTGGCGATCGCCGTAGTCCGCCAAATTGTGGGCGTATTCTAAGCCTTCCAGCACCAGGGTCAGCACGTGCAACTGCATATCGAGCGGGAACCCAGGCTGTTCCTCACGCCACGCTCGGTCCTGCACGTTACTGAGCGGCTGGCCTTCCAGGTACTCCATGGCAATGAACTCGTGCCCCTCTTCGGAGCCGACCTCATGCGACTGGACGATGTTCGGGTGGCTGAGCCGGGCGGCAAGCCGGCCTTCGTCTTGGAACATGCGCACGAAATCCGCGCGCTCGCGTTCGGGCAGGTCGGGTCGTAGGACCTTCAACACCTGGAGCTTGTTGAAGCTACGCGGATTGCCCGTGACCGCCAGAAATACCTCGGCCATTCCGCCGCTGCCGAGCCGAGCAATCAGGCGATACTTGGAGAACACGCGGTATTGACCGATCTGACCAACCATAGGCGGGACGAGGAGCGCGAAATGAAAAGTACTCGAATCTCGGCAGCCCTCCACGCTCCTGCTCGGAAGGAGCTTACCGCACCGGACGATCATTTGGCCGAGCTATCGCGACCGGCTGTATTCGTACACGCGCCGTGCAACGCGAGGTGGCGAAAAGCGCCCGGCCCCGCGAAGCTTTGCGTTCGGGCCCGTGACCAAAATTGCCCCATCGAGCGCTGGGCCTTCGATGGGCGCCGGGGCTAGGTGGGTACTGCACTCTTTGCAAACCTCAGTTCGGAACTGATGACATGGGCGACGGGCGGGGAGAATTCCCCGGGGCAGCTCGCCGCCCCACTCACCTCACCTCTCAAAAGCAGGGCTCACTCGTCCTCGTCCGCACACGCACACACCGGGTCGCCCGGCGCGCGCCGTCCCAGCTTGAGAAATCTTCTCGGCATCGACAAGTGACTGGAAATCGCCTACTCTCATCCACCTCTGCCTACATGGTGCGCCCAACAAATACGTCCCGAAGCCAGCGGGCGCCTTTGGCGAGGTAAGGTCGTGTTAGGGTCGTCCCTGATGGGCGCGACGCGTCGTTTATGCGTCAGAGCCGTGGTGCTCGCTGGGATGATTGGCGCCATCGTGAGTTTGGCGCTGCCGGCCTGTCAGTTTCCCGAGTACGGCATGGCCAATGGCGGCAGCGCGGGCGCTCCCGCGGGCGGAGTGCCCGGCGATGCGGGCGGGGCGGCCGGCGGCGGCGCTGAAAGCGGCGAC
>DATEPG010000233.1:0-15724 GCA_035273265.1 Polyangiaceae bacterium | reverse complement strand
TTCGGCCCCTCCTCCGGGTCGTGTATCGTCGAACAATGATGCGTCAGGGCCTGAAATTTAGCTTCCTTTTGCTGTGTTTGATGAGTACCGCGGGCTGCTCGAGCGCTGAAGCCACGGACCCGAACGCGACGGTGAGCGGCTTCTGTGAGAACTGGGCGAAGGGCGCCTGTTCGCACGATGTCGTGCTCACCTGCGTGGGGGCGGATAAAATCAGTGACACGTTGATCGATAATTGCGTCATCAGGCAACGAGGCTTCTGTGAGGACCTGCTACCGGACACAGGCTACAGTTCTCGGTACGCTTCGGAATGCCTGAACGCGGTGAAGGCGGCGTACAGCGATGCTCGCTTGACGGCCTCCGAGATTGCGACCGTGCGCCACCGTGGAGCTCCTTGCAACCACTTGATCAAGGGTCCCCGCCGCGCGGGTGAAAGCTGCAACAGCGACGACGACTGCGACACGCTCGAAAAATACCTGTGCGTGGTGAAGAGCGGTGAAGGCAGCTGTCAAATCCCGACCGTGGTGCCTAACGGCGACTCGTGTGCAGCGCCGGGAGCGGCCTGCAACGTCGGCTACTATTGCGGCGTGGACGAGGCCTGCGTGCAGCGCAAAGCCGTCGGCAAGGACTGCGCTGCTGATTTCGAGTGCGCGACCGGGCTCGTCTGTGATTCGGACGGCAACACCTGCACGGCCCGAGTCAGCGCGGAGAACTGCACCAAAGACGAAGATTGCACGACCAACGTCTGTGACATACCGGCCACGGCCAGCGAGGGTCGCTGTGTGACCTCGATCACGCTGGCAGCTAGCACCGGGATTTGCGAGAATTTGCGATGAATTTCCGCGCCTGGCAGAGCGGTTTTGGCGTTGGAGTCTACCTGTGCGCGCTCGCGGCCTGCGACGACGCGCCCAAACCGGTCGCCCCCAAGCCAGAAGCAACGGTCGCGCCGACTGCGACCGCGGCAGCCAAGCCTGCTGGGCCCCCTAGCTTCGAGATCGACACACTCAGCGCCAAGGTGGGATTCGAGCGAGCATTGCTCGATCAACGAGACGGCCGCACGAACCTAATCAACCTGCTCGCCCCGACTGAAAAGTACGTCAGCGGCAACGACGTCACACTGATCGTCGACCGCAGCGCCAAGCTACCCTGGGTGATCGCCTTCATCGACGAACTCGGAAAGCTGGGCGCCAAGCGCGTGTTGCTCAAGACCGAAACCAGGAAAGAGTATGCGCCGAGCCTGCCCTTCAGCCCCGAGCGGTCGCTCAAGCAAACACCGGATTGTAGCGTGGTCGCGATGGTGCTCGAGGATCGCGGCACGGCCGTCTGGAAGCTATCCGGCGGCGTCGCCACCAAGCACGGCAAGGGCATGGCGGGGCCTGATTTGAGCATGACCGGGGACAACATCGAGCGCTTCGCCAAGGGCTGCAAGCACTCGAACACGCTGTTCGTCTCGGTCGGGCCCAGCGTGGAGTGGGGCCTCGCCTATGACTTGGCCGCGTCGGCCAAGACGCTGTCCAAGGCGAGCTTCGAGAACTTCGTGCTTTTGGGCGAGACACCAGTCCCCGGACACAAGGTATCGCTACGCCATTGACGGAGCCAGCGACGCGCCTCCCGCTGGCTGCTATTTTACGGCTCGCTCATCGAGCAGCAGCAATTGCTGATTGATCAATACGACGTGGTCGGCCTGTTTGGACTCGGCAACGATCCGCCGCACGCGCTCGAAGTATTCGATGTGCAGCTCACGAATGCGCTCCAGATCGACGCGTGAGGCGCAGAAAAGAATCTAAGAAAATAGGCTGTTTGCGTGCTCCGGAAGCGCGTCCAGGCGATCGAGCGCGGCCCGGGCGAAGTGACGCTTGAGCGCGCGATTGCGCTGGGGATTGCGCCGTGTATCCAGCGTGAGCACGCGCGCTACGCGATACGAACCCGCGCGGTTACGGCGTACCTGACCGGCTTGCTTCAGCGCTGCCAAGTAGCGCTCTTCCTCGGCCAAGGTCAGCCCGGTCGCCGCCGCGATGAAGCCGGGGCGATGCTGCGATGATGCCTTGTACGCGTCCAGCTCTAGCGCGCGCATCACCAAGTGACTGGATGGAGAGTCGTAGGCCAGACGCTCTTGAGCCTGCAAATCGCGATACAGGCCGGCAAGCGCCGGCAGCTGTGCAGGGTCACAGAATAATTCGATGAACTCGACTAGCCGGTGCGCGACTCGATCGACGAGCCGGAGCCATACCGGCAAGCGGGGCTCAGTGCGTCCCGTGAGCCAACGGGCGACGGTACCTCGATCGACGCCCAAACAGCGCGACAGCTCGCTCGTTGGCATCCCCGGAACCAACAAGGCTAGCAACTCGCCCGTGTGCCGCGCGGCCCAGGTGGGCTGAAGCGCTGGCGCCACGGGCCCTAGCCAGCGCGCCAGCAACGACGGCTCCAATTGCGAGAGTGCGGCCAAGCGAAATAGACCGCTGGCGGGCGGAAAGCGCCGGCCGCTCTCCCACAGGTAGAGTTCGCGCTTTTCGCCGTCTTCGCGCTTTTCGCCGTCTCCCTGGGCTGCTCAGGAAGCGCCAAGGCACCTCGTTCGGACAACGGTCAAACCGGCTCAATCGGGCAAGCCGAATGCAGCGTGGATGCCGATTGCCAACGCGAGGCCGAAATGCGCGTCGCCCAGCAGGTCTCCAAAGGCTACGAGGCAGAGGTACGCTCGGCTCATTGTGTCGACGGCAACCTGTGCGACACCGTGCTGCGCCGCGGCGATGATTGCTTCGTCGATGACACGTACGGTCTCGCCTACGACTGTGCGCTGAGCGACGCACAGATCCTGCAAGCGGAGTCCGCGCGCCAAGAGGACCTTGCCACTTGCGGCGGCAAAGGTTGTGCGCAGGCGTCGGCTCCAGTGTACCACCCACGTGACCCGCACGAGTGGGATGGCATGCCGGTGCCGTTGAAGGGTCCGTACTGTGAGGAGTCGGCCTTTTGCGGGCTGGCCCTTTCGTGCGTCGACCAGATGTGCGGAGCCTGCACCACCGACCAAGATTGCGCGCCTGGAGAGGGCTGCGTCGTCCAACATTGCCTAAAGGCGGAGCTCATTGGCTGCCGCAGCTACCGAGACTGCAGCCCCGCGCTCTGCATCCTCAGCGGCCTCACGGGCGGCACCGCGCGTGGCAACGAGGACATGGCCTCGTACTGCCAGTGAACCCAA
This sequence comes from Polyangiaceae bacterium, assembly GCA_035273265.1. Classification (GTDB taxonomy): domain Bacteria; phylum Myxococcota_A; class Polyangia; order Polyangiales; family Polyangiaceae; genus PMG-095. Next base: position 12,534 of record DATEPG010000233.1, on the reverse strand, counting down.
GCACTCCTGTGAGGTGCTGTGCATGCCCTGAGATCGCCCAACCTCCCCGACACGATCTCGCTAGGCCATTGGCCGCCCCCGAGCGACGCGCACCGTGCCGACACTGGATCGTGGTAAGCTCATAGCCATGAATGCGGGGCGATTGTCGCTTGTGTGGCTCACGCTACTCGTGGCCTGCAGCGGGAAGGTCCGTGGAGCGGATTTGGCAGCCGCGGGTAGTGCCGACGAGGGTGGGCCGAGCGCCGGCACCGCTGGCGCGCAAATGTCAGCACCAGGCAGCTCGATGGACGGGGGACCCCTGGGCGGCAGCCCGGGGTTCGAGGATTGCAGCCTCGCGGTATCGAGCTGTTCGCCCGGAGTCGATGGCTCCTTGTATTCTCCGTGGTCGAACACCCTGAGTGCGATCATTCAAGGTTGCGCCGCCTATTGCGGAGAAGTCACGGTCGACGTGCGCTCCGGCTGCGTTGTGACGATCCAATCCGACCAGGATCTGGGGGTACTTTCGCCGCACAGCAAGCCGGACGTGAGCGCTTGCATACGCGAACAGCTGGTAGGTCGAAATTGGGACTGCCAACCGAGTGACGGTCGGGTCAGGGTATACGTCGGCAGCTGCACGACAAACTGATAGAGCGACCGAATCTGCGTTGCGCGGGCGGGCGAACGCCAGCTAGCGAGGTCCCGCGGCAACTGCCGCGGCGGAAGCCGCAAACTGACCCAGCAACTTCTCGATATCTGCGATGTTGAAGGGCTTCTCCAGCTGAACCCCTGGGTGCTGGGCGAGGAACTCGCGCGCGCGGGTGGTGAAAGCTCCGCCGGTCATGAACACGAAGCGCTCGGCCAGCTCCGGGTGGTCACGCTTGACCGATGCGTACACGGCGGCGCCGTTCACGTCCGGCATCATCAAATCACAGAGCACCAGATCGAAACCCGCATCGGTCTCGAGCCGGCTGAGTGCTTCGCGACCGCTGGTGCAGATGCTCACGTCGTGACGACCCTTGAACGCGTACAGCAGGGTTTGACCGAGCAGCGGCTCGTCGTCGATGATCAGAATACGCGAAGGCGCTGACGGAGCTTGCGGTGGACCTTCCACCACGGCGCTACGCGACGCGCTGTCCTCTGACGCGAACGGCAATACCACTCTGAAAGTGCTACCACGGCCAGGCTCGCTCGACACGGAGATCTCACCTCCCAGCGCGGTCATGATACCGCGGCAGATTGCAAGACCCAGACCAGTGCCCGTGCCAGCCACCTTGGTCGTGAAAAACGGGTCGAAAATGCGTGCCAAATCCTGATCCCGAATCCCGCCGCCGGTGTCGGAGACTTCGACCACGGCGCGACCGTGCTCGGCGCTGGTGCTGATCGCTATCTCATTGACCGACGGGTCGCCCTCGATCGCCTGGGCGGCGTTCACGATCAAATTGAGAAAGACCTGACCCAGGCGAGCCTCGTCGCCGATTACCCGTGAAATCCCCGCGTAGCGCTTGATCAGGCGCGCGCGATGCCGAACCTCGTTCCAAGCCACGCGGATCGTGGCATCCAAGATTGCCTCGACATCGACGGCGTCACCGTCTCCCGGCGTCGCCCGGGAAAAATCCATCAGATCGCGTACGATATTGCGCACGCGTTCAGCGCCTTCACGAGCACTGTCCAGCGCTGCGACCGCCCCCGAAACGTGCTCGAGCTCCTCATGGGGGTGGCCTTGAAGCAGCTGCTGCAAGCCGTGCAGCTCGCGCAGGCCCAGATCCAGGCTGCCCAGCACGTAGGAAAGCGGGTTGTTGATTTCATGCGCGACTCCGGCGGCCAGAGTGCCGAGCGACGCCATGCGCTCGGTCTCCGCACGGCGTAGCTCGGTCGCGCTCGGATCGACGAAGGAGCGAAGCTCTTCGGCTCGTCGCGTGAAATTACTGGAAACGGAAATAGATTTCATTGGCCCCTCAACCAAGATTTCCACAAAAGTCTCCCACACTTTTTCCTGGCTAGCGAATCGCGAGCGCGCCCCCGCGCGAAAACCCAGCAGATCCCCGGCGTTCCCTTGACGACGCGGGGCGCGCGGCACACGCTCTGCGGCGGTTGCTAGGTCGCACGCACGCGCCCCAGAGCGGCCTCGAGCACCAACGTGACAGCCAAGACAGACGCAAAGAAACGGGCCACCGCCACGCGGTCTCCCAGCCCCCGCCGGCGCGCGGAGCAATCGCCGGGCGCCTCCGACTCCGCCAACACCGAGGAGGGCAGCGACGAGTCGAGCGCCGATTCGGACGACCAAGAGCCGGAAGTGCTAGGCGACGACCGCGCAGTCTTCGATACCGAAGCCGAGGTCGTCGATCCCGACGAAGCGGACGCCGACGAAGAGCGCGAGCCGGGTGAGGAAGTCGAGCTCGCCGAAGAAAGGGAGCGAGACACCGACGGTGACTCGGATGAGCGAGGACTGGCGCGCTTCGACCCGCTGCAAGCATACATGCGTGAAGTGCAGCGGCACCCGCTGCTCTCCGCGGACGAAGAGCACAAGCTGGCGGTCCAGTATCAGAAGACCGAGGATCGCGAAGTTGCCGCGCGCCTGGTGACTGCCAACCTGCGTTTGGTAGTGAAGATCGCCTACGAGTACCGGCGCGCGTACCGGAACATGATGGACCTCGTACAGGAGGGCAACATCGGCTTAATGCAAGCGGTCAAGCGCTACGATCCGTACCGCGGCGTCAAGCTCTCGAGCTACGCCGCCTGGTGGATCCGCGCCTACATGCTGCGCTTCATCCTCAATAATTGGCGCTTGGTGAAGGTCGGCACCACTCAAGCTCAGCGCAAGCTGTTCTTCAACTTGAACAAGGAAAAGGCGCGCCTGACGGCCATGGGCATCGAGCCCAGCCACGCCGAAATTGCCAAGCGCCTGAACGTCGCCGAATCGGAAGTAACGGAGATGGATCGCCGCTTGGCGCGCTCCGACGCCTCCCTAGATGCGACGGTCAACGAAGCCGATGGCCGCTCGACCACGCGCTTGGAGCTGATGCCTTCGAGCAACGCGACGCCCGACCAGATCGCCGAAGGTTCTGAGTTTTCCGAGCTCTTGCACACCCAGTTGAACGAGTTTCGGACCACGCTGAGTGGCAAAGACATCGAAATCTTCGACAAACGCGTAGTGGCAGACGAGCCGCTCACCCTGCAGGAGTTGGGGGATCAGTTCGGGGTGTCGCGCGAGCGTGTTCGGCAGCTAGAGGCGCGCCTGATGGGCAAGCTGCGTGATCACCTGCGAGCAAATTTCGGCGACGCGGTCGGCGTCGGTGGCAACGGCAGCTGAGCGAAGTCGGCAAGCACCTTGACAGGCAAGCTCTACCTGGTCGGGACTCCGATCGGCAACCTCGGCGACATCACCCTACGCGCCCTGGAAACGCTCAAACAAACTCGGCACGTCGCCGCCGAAGACACGCGTCGCACGCGCCAACTGCTGACACACTTTGCGATCCTCGAGCGTACCTTGCATGCGCTCGACGCCAACGCGAGCCCCCGAAAAATCGAAGAGCTGCTGCTCTTGCTCGAAGCTGGTGAAGACGTTGCGCTCGTCACCGACGCCGGCATGCCCTCGGTCAGCGATCCGGGCACCGCGCTGGTACGGGGCGCCCACGCGCGCGGCATGACCGTCTGCCCGATCCCCGGAGCCAGCGCGGTCACCGCTGCGGTCGGCGCCTCCGGCCTGGTCGACGCCAGCTTCGTGTTCCTGGGCTTTCTGCCCCGCAGCGGCCGAAAACGAAAAGATGCCCTGACCCGCATCGAAAAAAGCCTCGACCCGGTACTGATCTTCGAATCCCCGCAGCGCATCGCGGCCACGCTACGCGAACTCGGCCAACGCATCCCCGATCGCGCCTGCACCCTGTGCCGCGAAATCACGAAGCTTCACGAAGAAATCGCGCCCGCCACCATTGCCGAGCTGGCCGCGCGCGAAGGCGAATGGCGCGGCGAAATCACGCTCGTGATCGCCGCCGCGGCAGAACGCACCGACGAAGAAATCGATCTAACCGCGCTCGAGGCGCGAGCGCGAGCGCGGCTGGCCGAGGGCGAAACCGTAAAGACGGTGGTCGGTGAGCTCAGCGAAGAGACACCTCTCGCGCGCAGAGAGCTCTACGCCTTGGTGCAGCGCGTGCGGGAGGAATCGGACGAGTAGGTTCAGAAGAGGGGGCGATCGCGATCCAGCAACGCAGCTCGAAGCTCGTTGCATTTCCGATCAGCTCGAGCCGAATTTGGGCCACGCAGCTCCCGCCCAGTTGTCATGAATCATGAATCTTCAGCTTCAGGACGGGGCTTGCTTGCTTCGTTCCCAGTCGCGCATCATAGCGGGGCATGGTGTCTCCGAGTCACGAGTTCGAGTCGCTCGTCGCGCCCCACCGCCGCGAGCTCCACGCCTATTGTTATCGCATGCTCGGCTCACTTCAAGACGCCGAGGACGCGCTGCAAGAAACACTGCTTGGGGCCTGGAAGGGACTCGCGGGGTTCGAAGGGCGAAGCGCGTTGAAGTCTTGGCTGTATCGCATCGCCACCAACGCCTGTTTGCGTGTGATCGAGCAGCGTCCTGCCCGCATTTTGCCGTACGATCGCGCGCCGGCGAGCCACGGCTCGGTCGTGGAACCGGTGATCGAAGGCGTGCCCTGGCTCGACCCTTACCCCGTGGCGCTCGATGCCAGCTTCGAGCAGCGTGAGAGCCTAGAGCTCGCCTTCGTGGCCGCGCTCCAACACTTGCCTGCCGCACAGCGCGCCACGTTGATCTTGCGTGAAGTCTTGGAATTTTCGGCGGCAGAGGTGGCTGAACTGTTGAACTCGAGCGTGCCTGCGATCAATAGCGCGTTGCAACGCGCGAAGGGGACGGTCAGCGCCCGGGTTCCGCCACTCAGTCAACAAGCCACGCTCGCTCAGCTGGGCGAGCTCGGACGGCAATCCCTGGTGCAGGCGTACGTGAAGGCTTGGGCGGAGCAAGACGCTGCAGCGTTGGTCGCTTTGCTCACGCACGATGTGCGCTTCACCATGCCGCCCATTCCCTCCTGGTTCGACGGTCGCGAGGCGGTGGTGCGCTTTTTCAGCGAGCCCGTGTTCCGCACGCCGTGGCGCTTGCAGCCGACCTGGGCCAGCGGCCAATTGGCGTTCGCCGCCTACCAAGGACCAGACTTTCGGCTCGGCGCCCTCAACGTGGTCCGCTTGCGCGAGGGCAAGATCGCTGAATTGACGGGCTTTTTGCAGCCAGCAGTGCACGCTTTTTTTTCTTTGCCGGGGCGATGAGTTTTCGCAACTCGCGGGCTCTTACTCGGTATGAAAAAGACGTACCGAGGCAGCTGTCACTGTGGCGCGGTCCAATTCGAAGCCGAGCTCGACTTGGCGGCAGGCACGACCCGCTGCAACTGTCGCTTTTGCCGCAAAGCCAGGTTCTGGATGGCGTTCGCCAAAGCCGCAGAATTTCGCATGCTGAAGGGGCAAGACGCCCTGTGCGACTACCAGCACACTCCGACCAGTAAGCCCGAGCCGTTCCTACACCTCACCTTCTGCCGGGTTTGCGGCGTCCGCCCATTCAGCAGCGGCGGCGAACTGGCGCAATTTGGCGGAGCTTTCTACGCGGTCAACGTCGCGTGTCTCGATGACGCAACCGACACAGAGCTCGCGCAAGCGCCGATTCACTACGCCAACGGGCGCGAAAATGACTGGCAGCAGGCGGCGAAGGAAACGTATCTATGACGCGGCCGTCCCGCGCGCCGCTCCAGTATGCTTAGAGGGCCAGAGTAAGGATCGTTCCCACGGCATCCGGCGTGATGTCCAAACGCTCACCCATGCGCAGGCGGCGGTTGGCCTTCAATTTCGCAACTATTTGCGGAATCGCAGCCTCCGTGATGTCGTAGGCGGAGAGGCGCGTGGGAATGCCGAGCGACTCGAAGAAGGCGATCGTTTGGGCGATCGTGGCATCGATGCGCTCTGCCGTGTCGCCGAGATCACTGATGCCGAACACTCGAGCGCCGAATTGCAGCAGCTTTTCGGCCTTTTGCTGGCGCCGCGCTTCGAGCACGGCGGGCAGTACGACGGCCAGGCTACGCGCGTGATCGAGGCCGAAGAGCGCGGTCAACTCGTGGCCGATGTGGTGTGTGGTCCAGTCCTGCGGCACACCTTGTCCGATCAAACCGTTGAGCGCCAAGCTGGCAGCCCACATCAGGTTGGCTCTGACTTCGTAATTGGTCGGATCAGCGAGGGCCAGTGGACCTTGCTCCTTGAGCGTGATCAGCAGCGCCTCCGCCAAGCGGTCCGAGAGCACGCCACCCGCAGGGTAGGTCAGATACTGTTCGAGCACGTGCACGAACGCGTCAGCGATGCCATTCGACACCTGGCGCGGAGGCAGGGAGAAGGTGGTCTCCGGATCGAGCACGGCAAAGCGTGGGAAACACAGCGGGCTCACGAAGACCAGCTTTTGCCCGCTTTCCCGGTTGCTGATCGCCGCAGCGCCGTTCGACTCCGAACCCGTGGCAGGCAGAGTGAGCACCACCCCGAGCGGCAGCGCGTCAGTCACCCGCGCGCCCTTGGCTAGGATTGACCAGGGATCGACCGCGGTGCGCGCGGCCGCGGCGATCAATTTCGCGCCGTCGATCACCGAACCGCCACCCACCGCCAGAATGAAGTCGATCGATTCCGCACGGACGATGTCTAGGGCCGGCAGCAAAACGGCGATGTCGGGGTTCGGCTCGACGCCCCAATACTCGAACAGCGCGCGCCCCGCGAGCGCGGTCCGGACCTGGTCGAGGACGCCATTGTTGCGAATCGAACCGCTGCCGGCCACGAGCAGAATGCGCGCCTCAGCCGGGATGTGCTCCGCAATGTTCTCGATTTGGCCACGGCCAAACAAGATCCGCGTGGGATTCTGGAAGTCGAAATCGCGCATGCATCCTCCAGTTTTTCCTGATCGCTCGAAATGCTACTTGGAGTGAGCCTCGATGAATTCGCGAACAGCGACGAGCGTGGGCTCGTTCTCCATCAGCTCGATGTGGCCGACTCCAGGAAGCTCGAGGTAGCGCGCGCGGGCGCCGAGCGCTGCTGCAATCGCCCGGCCCTGCCCGGGGCCCATGAGCGCAATGTCTTCGGTGCCTTGCACGACCAGGACCGGCGCTGGGATGTCCGCCAGGAAGGGACTCGTATGGAAGTCGTCACCGGGATCGAACTTATAATAGAAGGAGCGAGGCACCATGGTGATGTCGTCCACCGACGCCAGCAGTGTCAGCGAGGGCGGCCTCGGCGACAGGCGCGCCGCACTCACCATCGCCCGCACCGCGATGTGACCACCGATCGAAAAACCAATCAGGTGTACGCGCCCGCGGTCGATCTGCTCGGTCGCGCACAGTTGCGCCAAAATCTCCGGCGCGTCGGCGGCCAAGGCCGGTAACCGCGGCACCCCTTCGGAAGAGTCGTAACCGCGATAGGCAAAGATCGCGAGACCCCAGTCGCGCGTAGCGCTGAGGCGCGAGAGAAAGGCCTGGCCGACCTTCAACATTTGCGCATCGTTGCCCTGATAGAACAGCACCCATGGAGCGTCCGGAGCCTTGGGTCGACGCACGAGGCCGTTGAGACGAATCCCCGGCGCGACCGTGATCTGCCGCACGGCCCAGCCCGGCTGCGACGCCAACGCCTGGTATTCGGCGGGGGCGAGGCTACCGTTGAGGTACGGAAAACGTTGCCGATGGGGGCCAAAAACCCGACCAAAAACGCCAAGCGCTAGAGCCACGACCGCTGCCACGCCCAAGATGATCCACCCTTTACGGCTCAAACGAAAGCTCATGGTACGAAGGAAGCGTTGCGAAGTTTCTTGAAACGGGACCCATACTGCTCGTCGTCCGAAATTTCGACCAGCCGCGGGATCTGATAGGCGGCCATCCGCTCTCGGCAGAAGGCGCCCATGCGACGCTTGAAATCAGCCAGTGGTTCCGGAGTCTTCAGGTTGAAGCGCGCGACCACGATCTGTCCCATCATCGGATGGGCTTTGCCGAACACGGCGACATCCAGCACGTTGTCCATCTGCAGCAATAGATTCTCCACCTCTGCCGGATAGACCTTCTGCCCGCCAACGTTGATCAGATCGCTGGCGCGACCCAGGATGCGCAAGTACTCGCCGTCTACCTCGACCGCGTCTTGAGTGTTGAGCCAGCCCTCGGCGTCGAACAGGTCTGGCGCGTTGAGGTAGCCGATCATGGCGGCGTCCGCCTTGACCCACAGAATGCCGTCGATGATCTTGGTCTGAAACCCCTCATCGGTGAATTTGATCCACAGTGATTCGGAGTCGCGCGAGCGCGAGCGCAGCACGCCCAGCTCGGACATGCCATAGGTTTGCACCAACGACACCGCAGGGAACAGCTCGTGCAGCTTCTTCAGTGTGTTCGGCGGCATCGGCTCGGTGCCGTAGGCGATCACTTGCAGCGCCGAGAAATCATACTGCTCGAACAGCCCGGACATCAGCCACAGGTTGAGAAACGTGGGCGACGCGGGCAGCGTATGCACGCGATACTTAGCGAGCGCGCGCGAGACCGTTTCTGGATCACGATTGGGCACGGTGACCACGGTGCCGCCGCTCGCCAACGTGTTGAACAGGGTGTCGATGCCGCCGATGTGATCGAAGAGTAGAAAGGTCAGCGTGGTCTTCTTTTGACGGACCTTTTGGAACTTCTCGAGCAGCGACGCAAAGTCGTGCAGGATCGCTTTGGGCGAGCCGGTGGAGCCCGACGAGAAAATGATCAGGCCGGGATGACCGCGCGCGATCAGCTTCTGAGTGACGGCGTTCTCTACGGTGCGCTCGAACTCGTGAAAGGTGAATGCATCGGGTTCGTCGAACTCGACCAGCAAACGTGCCTCGGCGATGCCCAAAAACTGATCGCGTTGCGTGCGCATCAGCGGCGTCAGTGGCAGGATGATCGCCCCCAGCCGGACCAGCGCAATCAAAGCCGCGCAGGCGTTGGGCGAAAAAGAGCCCTCCAGCGCCACCACTTGACCGGGCTTCAGATCCCGTGCCTGAAACTTCTGTTGCCAGTCGTCCGCGAGCTGCGCGAGTTCTGAATAGTTGGTGACGGTATCGTTCCAGACCAGCGCGGGCGTCTCGCCCCAGGCGATGATCCGCTCGAACAGCCAGGGCGCAATCATGGGCAACGACTCGCTGGGTGTGCCATTTGAACTCGTTCGGATCGGGGTATCAAACCCCCGTAGGTTAACTCAAAGGTGAACGAAAAGCAGTAACCTGCGAACAGGCGCCGAATCGGCCGCCGTCGGCCGCGCCCGTCCGGGTCAGCTCTTCGTTTCGAGAATCGCGAGAGCGTCCCGCGCCCGCTGCTTCAACTGATCGGTCGCCAAGTGAGCGAACTGCCCGTTCGTATAGCGGTGCAGTTGGCGCACCGTCGAGAAGCGTTCGAAATGCCATTTATCTGGATCGGCATCGACCGCGCGCGCAAAGGCAGAGGTCCATTCGAGAAAGGTCTTGCGCCCCGCACATCCGTCGTCATTCAGCAGCGCAAGCTCGAGTAGCGTCCCGAGCGACCAGATCGCACGGTTCGAATCGGCAAAATCGAGCTCGGCAGCGGCTTCGGCCACCGCGCTCCAGCCGTGCTCGGGCACGCGACCCAGCAATTTGGAGAGCGAAAGGTATTGGGCGACGACCCAGTGATTGGTCAGTTTGCGACGCGCGGCCTTGCCGTAACTGATACGTGCCGTCGAAAGCTTTGCCAGCGCCTCCGGGCCGGTGGGATTGAAGCCTGCTTGCTGTTTGGCGACGGCGCCTGTCATGCCCAGGTACTCGGTCCACTCGGCGTCGTCGTCAGCGAGACCTTCGAGCGCCTCGCGCCACTGCTTGAGGTAGGCTTCGATGCGCAAGAACTCTCGCGGCATCACTTCGGGCTCGGCGAGCGCCGACGCCCGGCCGAAGGCGCTGTCGATCAGCGCTCGCAGGCGACTGAGGCGAAAGCTCCGCACCTGCACGTCGAAGTCGTGAGGCACCGCGGCGTACGCAACCAGGGACGCCCAGTCGTGCGCGTCCTCGTGGCGAGTGAGTTCTTGCCGCACCTCGTGCAAAACGATGCGAGGATCTTTGCCCTCGAACAGACCCCCGTAAAGAATCCGCGCGATCGTCGCGGAGCCGGCGAACGTGAGCGGCAGCTGTGAAGCGAGTACCCACGGGATGCCGTGTTGGTGAAGCTCGTGCGCCAGGCTCGAGCCAGGCGTTTCTACCGAGCTCTGATTGGCACTATCGCAACTAGCGAGCACGACCATCGTCGGCGGAATGCAGTCGCGCGTGCGCGGGATGAGCGCTCGCGCCAACGCGCTGGCGTCTACGGGGTCCGGCAGCAGCGGTTGCTTGTGGTGAGCAAGGACGATTCCGTACCGTTCCGGCTGATTCGGCAGCGGACAGCCGTGACACAGAAAGTGCACGTGGGTGAAGGGGGCGCCTTCGTCCGTCGCGCGTTCGACCGCCGAACGAATCGCCGGCAGCGAAGCGTGTTCGAGGACGGTGACCACGTGCTCGATCTTCAGGGGATGCGCCCCCGCGCTTCCACCGTCGACCCAAGGACGAAGCGAGTTGGTCAGCGCGAGCAGATGCGCCTCGGCCGGCGGCGGCGCGTATCCGGCGGGACTCGCGCAGCAGAACAGCACTCGCGGCTTGCGGTTCCAACGGACCGGCATCTGCGAGCTACCCCTGAGCTCTCGCGTGAGTACGATGGGTGCGCCCCCCTGGAGCAAGAGCTTGCTTCCCGCGCCCCGCCAGCCACGAGGGATGCCCGACAACTCGAAGGGAATGAGCGACAACTCATTGCCCCCGAGCACCAGCCGCAAGTGGCGCAAGCGATCGCCAGCGTGCATCTCGGCGAGACGCGTCTGGAAACTCCGCAATTGTTCCAGGCAATCGGCGAGGCGGCGGCTCAATCGTTCCACCGCGTCGGCTCGCAAGCGATTCGGTACGATTTCGTCGCCTTGCGCTCCCACGTAGTAGCGCAGTGACTTCAGGTCGGCCTTCAGCTCGTATTGATCGAAGGGAAAGCGAAGCGTATCTGCCTCGATCCCGTCGCAGAGTGCGATGTAATACGTGAGTTGCGAGAGCAGCTGCCCATGCAGCGGCCCCGGTCGTACGATTTCGAGTTTGAGTGATTCCACTTTAGCCCCTCCGAACCTCGGCCCACTCCTTGACCGGGGTACACACCGTATCGAAACTGCTCGCCGGATCGACCGCCAATTCTGGCCAGAAGTCGCAAACAGCGGCTTGCGTCTTGGGTACGTTGGGCGTTGGACGGATCACGGCGACGGTCCTTTGCTTGAGCGTCGTCGTTGGACCGAGCTCGTCGAGCGCGGCCAGTGTTTTCGCGCCAAGAGCCGCGTACAGGGTGTCGAAGCGCGGGGCCTCGAAGTCCGCGAGCTCGAGGCGCATCAACCGAATCCAAGTACCGGTATTGAGGTAGAGCGGCATCCTCAGCGGAGAGCCGGCTAGCGGTAGCCACTTCTGACGGCGTAGGTGGGTGTGACCCGCAACCACGATGTTCACGTTGGGCTGCAATTTGGCGAGTGCTTCGAATACGTCGCAAGGCCCGTCGAGGTCGAACGTGTCGGGAGAGCCGCCCCAGTCCTTGAGCGCGACCCGCAACGCCTCCTTGGGGTTCTGATTGATCTTGCGACCCCAGAAGCCCAGCAGGTTGCGGATGAGTTGAGCGCCGCCGAGGACCTGCCCCGCTTCCAAAGCGAACGCCTCGGGCTCACGATCGTCGAGCGTGCGCTGCCAAGCTTGACTCAAGAGCTCCGATGCGTTGCCCCCGTTGCCCAGAAACGCGGCGAAATTTTGGCTCGGTGACCACTGCCCGGCGGGCGGCGTCACCGTCTCCGCCTCCGCCTGCGCAACGCTTTGGCCGAGCACCCGAGCGACCCGCGCAGCGCCGACGGTCTGGGCGGCGGCCATATTCCTGATCAGCTCGGAAACCGACGAAATCTTCTCCGGAGCGAGCGCCAACAAAATCGTGAAAACGCCCGCGATCTCGGGCTTCAGTAGATCGACGAACGGATATTCCTTTTTCACTCCGTTCATCACGTCCCGGACCAGCTGCGTGCCCGGATTCGGAGCCTCCCGGGTGAGCGGCGACTCGTAGCCCAGAGTCCCGGCTCGGATCAGCCGTGCCAGGGTGCGGGGCTCGAACGCGTTCCAATCGTCGAACTCGTTGCCGTGAACGCAAGCAACGCTGACCTGTTCGAGCTTGCGTCCGACGCGGCAGCGAAACCCCGTGCCCGCCGTGGCGAATGTGACGCGACCGCGGGCGGCGTCGTCCTGCGAACACAGCTCGTTCCACAGGAACTCCTGAATGTTCGGGTACATGAGCTCGAGATCGTGATTGCCGAGCACGATCATCAAGCGGTGCCCAGGAACTTTGCAAAACTCTGCCAGGGCCGCGAAAACTGGGCTGAACGCCGCGTGTCGAACGATGCCGCCAATGATGCCCTCGGCCTCGCCGGGGCCGCACAGGTAACCGTGCATGGCTTCGGGCAACGTATCCAGGACGTCGCCGTTCA
>DATEPG010000232.1:0-6369 GCA_035273265.1 Polyangiaceae bacterium | reverse complement strand
TGTTCGCGCTCGGGGTCCCCCACATGGTCGAACCCGTGCGCCTGCGCGGCAAAGTGATCTGGACGACCCCGGCCGAAGAAGCCACCAAGGCGAACCCCTGCGGCATGGGCATCGAGTTCCAATACGCCCCGGGTGAGCGCGAAGAGAAAGAAGCCGCCGTCGAGCGGCTGATGACGCTCGAACTCGGCGGGCACTTGGCGGAGAAGCTGCTCGGGCGCAAACCCCAGGGGTAAGTGTGACGCTTACGGGAGCTTCACGCTCGGGGGCAACTTGTAGTCGGGGGCGGGCTTGTTGCGCATGGCTAGCAGGTCGCGGGCGATCGTCACTTCCACCAAGTCGATGGCTGGGCTCTTGGCGACACGTTCGAGATCTTTCGACGAGTCGCCGCCGGTCTGCAGTTTGAGCATCGCGGCGTAGAAGGTGGCCTCGGTTTTTTGGGAGGCGCTGCGGGCGGCGTTGGCCAGCTCTTGGTCGCTCAGCTTGCCGCGAGCCCAGGCGCGAAGGCGCGCCGGCCAGCCAGAGCTTTCAGCCACGCCCGCGTAGGCTTCCTCGACCGTGCCGTCGCTCGGTACATTGAGCTTCTTTTCCACGAGCTGCAGCCAGAGCGCGACGTACACCAGATCCTCGCTGGCGAGGTTGGCGGCGACCGCGCGCTGTGCGGCACGGCGTGCGGCCCGCAAATCAGCGTGGGTGAGCGCGCGGCGTGCGGCGTCGAGCACGGTCGCGGTCAGCTGGTTTGGATCCGAGCTCGACGCTTCGTAGGCGCGCTCGGTCGCGCGCCGCGCCGCGAGCGGGTCGTCGTAGTGCTCGAGGATGCGCGCGAGTAGTCGCTCGCTACGCGCGAGCGCGGGACCTCCGGAGCGCGCGGTCCTTTGCGCCTCGACAGCGCGTGACAACGCTGCGTCGAGCATCTTGGCTGCGTGTTCCGCGTCGCCATGATCGCGATAGACCTCGAACTTCATGTTCAAGGCGTCCGTCTCGGCCAACGGATCATTGGAGGCCTTGGCCAGCTCCACGGCTTGGCCCAAGGTGAACAACGCCGCGCTTTGATCGCGCTGCCGCTCGATGGCGCTCAAGGTCATCAGCGATTCGAGGCTCGGTTCGGCGCGCGCTGCGGCTTGAATCAAGGGCAGTGCCCGCGCGAGCTCACCGTGGCGCGTCTCGAGCGCGCCCATCACGTAGCGAACGCGCGCGCTGCTCGGGCTGACTTTGCCCAGATTCGCCTTGTTTTCGGCCAACGTGAGCAGCGGCTGCGCGTTGACGAAGGTTCGGCGCGCGCAGGCCAGCTGATCGAGCGCATCTTCAGCCACCAGCGCCTTGCCCACGATGCCGAGCGCGAAGCTGAGATTCTCGGCGTTCGCTTCCTTGCTGACCGCTGGGCCGAGCACGAGCGGCGCCACTTCTGCCATGCCGTAGACCACGAGCTGCGTGGCCAGTGGAACTGCGCCGCGCATCGAGTTTGGCTCGGCTCGGAACAGTTGCAGCGCGGCGCCCCAGGTCGCAGCTTCCATCAGCGTGTGATCGAGCAAGCCTTCGGCGTCTGCGGCGTGCGCCGCGGAATCGAAGAAATGACAGAGGTCCGCCCAAGCATCCGCGTCATTGTCTTCGGCGGCGCGTTCCAGTCGATCGCGCAGCTCAGGCGCGATGATGCGACCCAGACCAGCGCGATCTTCCGCCTCCAGCGCGCCGCGCGCATCCCCGTGTCGGAGGTGCAACGCGATCAGCGTGTAGCCACCCCCGCGCTGCGCGCGGTAGACTTCGAAGGCTTCGTCGCGGTCCGCGTTCGATCTCATGGGCGCGTCGGTCGCGCTCGATTCTACGGCTCGTTTTAGCCATTGCACGGCGCGCTCACTGGCGGCGTCGAGCGCGGTCTTGCGCGCTTCGATCAGCGATCGCTGGCTGGCCGAGCGCAGATCTGCCGCTGCCGCTTGCATGGGACCCGCGCCGTGAGTGGCTTGTGAGAAGCGCGCCATCGCCTCGAGGTGGGCCTCGACCTCGGTCCGCTCAGGCCCCTTGGGCAGCTTGTCCCTGAGCATGCTGTAGAGCGTGAATGCGTAGCCCTCTTGACCGAGGCGCGCGACCTCCGCTGCGCCGGCGCCGAGCGCGCCCTCGGCGCCGTCTAAGGCCGCGTCTTGAAATTCACTCGAGCGCATCAGGTAGAACGCGCCGGTCAACGCCTTCAGCCCGGCCTCGCGTTGACCGGCGTCGAAGCGAGCCTTGGCGCGTTGCAGCTGGCGGCGCACCACGCCCAGGAGCTGTCCGGTCCGGTCGGCTGAGGCATTGCCTTCGACCAACACCCGGTACGTCGCTTGCGCGAATGCTTCGTCGTCGACCGCGGGGATCGGCGAGGCGTTCGCGCTGGTGTGGGCCACTTTCGCCTGAGGCGCGCGCGCGGCACAGCCGGTGCTCGCGAGCGCCGCGCCGCAACTGGACGCGAGCAGCAACCGAGCACCGAGGATGGTAAAGCCGACAGACCGGGACATCGTCCCAAGTCTATACCGCGGACGCGAAGTGAGCGCTAAAAGAGGGAGCGAGCGCTAGAATCCGAAGTCGCAGTGCAGCGCGAGGCCGCTGGTCGAACTATCGGCCAGGCGACCGCCGATCGGGAAGATGTAGCCGATGCTGGGCGAGATCTTACCGAAGCGCGCGCCGATCCGCGGCTCGAAAACGAACTGGAGCCGGGTGGGCGGGGCGGCGCCTGCGGTCGATTTGAACTCCCATGCGTTGATGGCGCTATAGGCGAGCCAAGCGTCGAGCGCACCGTAAACCCTCGGCCTGCTCAGGAACTCGTAGGCGACGCCCGCTGAGGTCACGTTGCGCACCGCGACCGGCTTCAGCTCGTACGTCCCGGCTGCGTCCGGATCCTGCGTCACGCCCAACTCGCCACCGAGCTTCACGCCCACCACGATCTTGGTGGCGGCGCGCAAGCTCAGCGCCTTGCGCTGGTAGTCGATGCCCACGCCGACGATCAGCGGCAGCCGCTTGGGACCGAACAGTTCCGGATCGCGATAGCCGGATGCGGCATCGGCCATCATGTTGAGGTACGTTTGACGTAGGCCGCTTTCGGTATTGTAATTTCCTTGCGCGGTTGGCACGCCGAGCCCGAAGAAGATCGGCAAGAGCGTGAACGGATTGAGCGCGACGCGGTATTCGCCCATCAGCTGCAGCGAGCCGAGCGCCGCCACGGTGACGTTGCCGCCATCTGGCTGGCGTGCGGAACCGACTGTCCACGGCAGACGCGCGCCCAACGTGAACTGCGGGCTCAGGTCGTAGTACCCGCCGACCATGAACGTGCCACTGGTCGTCCTGCCGGTGGTGTCATCCGCGGTCGGATCGGGGATCGGAGCTCTGCCGAAGCCGACCAAGACATCGGCGAACAGACCGAACTTGTCTCGCGCGCGTCGATTTTTGACCTCGGCGGCGTCCGCCTTGGCCTCTTTTTCGGCCAGCTCGGCCTCGGTCTCCGGCTTGACCTGGGCAGCCTTCTTTTCGCTCGCCTCCTTGGCCGTTGGATCTTCGCCTTGATCCAAGGTCGCGACGGGCTCTTTCGGCGCGCCTTTCTTGCCCTTGGCAGCGAGCGCATGGCCACTGAAAATCACTAGTATGATTGCAAGTCGAAGGCTGGTTCGCACGTGTTTCTCCCGTT
Organism: Polyangiaceae bacterium; assembly: GCA_035273265.1. Lineage (GTDB taxonomy): Bacteria > Myxococcota_A > Polyangia > Polyangiales > Polyangiaceae > PMG-095. Next base: position 2,723 of record DATEPG010000232.1, on the reverse strand, counting down.
TACGGCGCGGGACCGTAACACGCGAGCATCTGAACGCGCTAACGTATCGAGCTCGCTGACATGACCGACGCACCCGTTCGTCCGCCACCCAAGCGCCTCGCCGATTTCGAGATCATCCGTCGGCTCGGCGCGGGTGGCATGGCTGAAGTCTTCCTGGCAAAGAAGCGCGGCGCGGAGGGCACGTTCAAGCTCTTGGTGCTGAAGCGCATCTTGCCCGCCTACGGCTCCTCTCGGCGCTTTCGCACGATGTTCGCCGAAGAGGCGCAACTCGCGACGCGCTTGAACCACCCGAACATCGTGCAGGTGTACGATTTTCAGGACTACGGCGAAGAGGGCCAGCTGCTCAGCATGGAGTACGTGGAGGGCCCCGATTTACGTAAGCTGATGCGCTCGGCGCAGGCCAAGGGTCAACGCATTCCGCCCTACGTGGCAGCTTACATCATCGCCGAAGTGGCCAAGGGGCTGCACTACGCGCACGAACGCAAGGACGAAGCCGGCAAGCCGATCGACATCGTGCACCGGGACGTGTCCCCGCAGAACATTTTGATGAGCTTCGATGGAGCCGTGAAAATTGCCGATTTCGGCATCGCCTCGGCCAACTTGTTCCGCGAAGAACCAGGCGTGTTGAAGGGCAAGACCGCCTACATGTCGCCCGAACAAGCGCGCGCCGAGCGCGTCTCGCGGCGCACCGACATTTACTCCCTGGGAGTAGTTTTTCACGAACTACTCACTGCCCGCCCGCTGCATGGCGCGGCTGAAGGCCAGGAGCTGCTGGAGGCCGTGCGAGCAGGGGTGGTGGAGCCGCCAAGCACCTACGTGCGCGAGCTGCCCGCCGAGCTCGAAGAAGTGGTGATGCGCGCGCTGGCCAAAAATCCAGATCAGCGCTTTCAGACGGCGCGTGACATGGCGGCGGCAGTCAGTCGGGCGCTGTTTCAAAAACAACAGCTCGTCGATTCACACGTGCTGGAGAACGTGCTCGCCGAGCTGGCCACGCGCGAGCACACCTCGCCGGGGGTCGAGGCGGGCTCGAACCTGGTCAGTGAAGGCCATCCAGGCAGTGAAGCGCTCGACGATTTGTCCTCGGTCGCGCACGTCGTGGGCACGGCCGCTGGTGCCAACGACCAGAGCACGGGCCCTGGTCGCGCCCAGCGCGGCCGCGTCGGCCGTGAAGTTCGGCACGTGGCCGTGGTCACCCTGCGCCTGCATGGCTTCGAGCAGCTGGCCACGAGTCTCGGTCGCCCGGCGGCGGCGCGCGTGCTGGAGCAGCTGCGCGCCACGCTGGGCGAGGTCGCGTTTCGGCGCGGCGCCCGCTTCGCCTGGGACACGCCGCTTGCCGAAGGCGTGGAGTCGGGTGGCTTTGCCACGGCGGCGCGTGCGCTGGTCGGCTTGATGGCCAACCCCGCGCGTGCACCGCTCGACGCGGTTTGGCTGGCGATCGACGTGCACGAAGTGATCCGCGGTGCTTCCGAAGACTTACCGGTGAGCTTGTTCGCCAGCGTCGGCATCGTGCGCGGTATCGCCACCGGTGAGCGCGATCGCGCGGGCCACCTGATTCAGCACGCGCTGCAAGAGCCGGCCAATCACCTAGCGGATCTGCTCGGTGATCACGCGCCGCCCGGGGTGAGTTGGGTCGCGGGCGGTTTGTACCGCTTGGTGCGTCGTGACTTCGTGTGGGGCGACGCGCCGACGATCAAGATCGAAGATGCCGAACGCCTGAATTTGCCGCAAGACATGCGCATTTACTCGCTATTGCGGCCGCACACGCGCCAGGAAAAGCTGGACGAGATGGCGGTCGCGCCGAGCGACCTGATCGGGCGCGACGCGGAGCTCGCCGATCTGCACGCGGCGTACTACGGCGTGGTTGGCTCCGCGCCGAACTCTGGGCAAGTGTCGGCCCGCGTCGTCTACGGCGAAATGGGGATCGGCAAGACCGCGCTCTTGGCCGCGTTCCTGAACGAGCTTCCGCCAGACGCGCGCGTGCTGCGCGTGGAGTCGTCTCCGGCGCTCAGCGAGGTGCCGTTCGCGACCATCAGCGAGTGGATCCGCGAGCTCACCGGTACGCGCGTCGATCAGCCCTTCGAGCAGGCGCGCGAGCAGATCACGGACGCATTTGGCGAATTTGCCGGTGAACAAACGGGGCCGGAGGTCGTGTTGCGGATGGCCGAGCTGGCCACTGGTCGCGTGCGCCAAACCGTCGATGATGCAGACGTCGCCGAAACTCGCCAGTTGATCGCGCTCGGCATGCGGCGTTTTTTCGCGCGCGCGGCCATGGACGCCCCGCTGGTCGTGGCGCTCGACGGCCTGCAGTGGAGCGATCGCCCGAGTCTCGACCTGATCGTCGAATTTCTGCGCCGGGCGGAGCCGCTCAGCGTGCTGGTGATCTTGCTCTCTCGACCCGAGGATCGGGTGTCGAGTTACATCGAGGGCTTGGTGCGAGTCGAGCTGAAGGGGCTCAGCGCCGAGCACCAGCTGCGACTTTTGCAAACGCGCTTGGGCGTGAGCCAGGGCGTACGCCAAGTGTGTGCCGATCTACTGCCGCGTGCAGGCGGCAACCCGTTCTTCTTGCTGGAGATGGTAGACGCCTTGCTCGAGCGCGGCATGCTCGAGATTCGCGAGCGCAACGGGCAGCAAGAGCTGGTGCAAGTCGAGCGGCTAGGTGATGCCAGCCTGTCTCTGCCCTCCACGCTCGAGCAGCTGATCGCCGACCGCCTGAATGAACTGCC
>DATEPG010000231.1:0-14048 GCA_035273265.1 Polyangiaceae bacterium | reverse complement strand
GCACGGACCGGCAGTCTCGGCATCGCGGACGGAGTTTTGGATTGCCGACCAGCACGCGCTGTTGCAAGTGGAGTTGGACCCAAAATTAGGACCGGCGTGCTGCCCAAGCTTCGACGTGCGCAGCGGCATGCGCATCAGCTTCAAAGCGACCCAGGTGAGTACCTTCATCGGCCTCGGCCGAATTACGGCCGCTTCCAACTTCGTCGCGGGAGCCCCAGGCAGCTGCGTGCTCGTTGCCGAACCGGCCAAGATAGACGATGTCGCCTTCTACCAGATGGTCAGAGTTTCTGCGAAGGTCGGGGATACCGCGGGCGGCGGCGCGGAATTTACGTCTTGGCACCTCGGCCTGAGTGACGCGATCATCTACGACTTCATGAGCGCCAATCCCAATCTGCAGAAGGGCCAGACGGTCACGTTCGTGGGGCCCGTCAGTCCTTATGTCGGATACCGCATGCTGGTGGAATCGAATCACGACTGGGTGAAGATCGAAAATTAGCTGAGCATTTCATCGCTCTCGGGCCTCTCGGGTTCTGCAGCTAGATGTATCTTGCCGATCCCTGATGCGCCCTGTTCCGGAGTGAGCTCGGCGTTTCCACAGGGGCGAGTACGAACTCAGCCCTCATTCCTCGCGCTGGGCGCTCGTTCGACCGTACGCCCTACGACCAGATCGACGAAGGTTATCTGGTCCAGCGTCACGTAGCTCGGAAAGTGCGTCGGTAGCAGCACCTGCGCGAGCGTCTCCGGCACGTCCTTCGGAAGCAATGACGGTTCTCGATTGACGTACTCGAGGACGAGTGTCCGCTCGACGACCTCGCACCTCGGAATTTGGAGGACGATGTAGCCGTCGCTGCCCCGTTCGACGGTATGGTACACCGTCGTCTCCTCCTGGACGCGGTAAGCGGTGAGCTCGGCCGGATCGAGCCTCGGGCAGTTACGGGTGGCGCGCTCTTCCCAGAGCACTTTCAGCGCGCCCTCGCTTGTTTCGGCAACAATTTCGTGGCTTGCGCCCACGATAGGCCTGAGCGCCGCTTCGAAGTCGGCGAGCGCTGCGCAGAACGAGACGTCGCTGCTCGTCTTCACTTCATGAATGTATGCCTGTAAACCTTGAGTACTGCAGGCGCGCATCATGTCGTTTTGCGCCGAGCGAATGCCTTGCGCCAGAACATGGAGCAGTTGAGCTTGATCGAATCGTCGGCGCGCGAGAACCCGCATCTCACGATAGTAGCCGACCGGCGGAAACGTCCACAGCAGGTGTTGGGTCGTCGCGACGTCGAGATCCACGAACGCCTTGCAGAGCTCGAAGCAAGAGCCGATAAGGAACATGTCGTCGGGCTCGGGTGGCGCTTCCTGGATCTCGCGTTGACCTTGAGTCATGAGATAGCGCACGAGCTCGACGCGCGTCGCGTCGTTGCCGAAGTCGCGAATCAGCTGGTCCCAGATTGTGGCTGGGGCAACTGCTTCGTTCATGACGTGCCCGTCGAAGCCGGGCTCCGTTACGCCCCAGAGTTCGACGATGCGGTCGAGGATAGCGCTTTGCATGGCCGTTTCGGATCACTTCTTGTGGGATTCACTTCGGCTTTCGACAGATCGACGCTTGAGAGTTTGGGAATCGCGTACGACAGCAAACGGGAATCCTAACATGCAACCATGCCTACGCCAGGCCGCGACAGAGGTGATCGACGCGCGTGCAGAGGGTCGGAATGCGGTGCGGCCCGTGCATCTGCTGCACACGCAGTGCGGCTTCAGCGTCGGAGATACCCAGGGCTGTGACGAAGAGGGGGCTCTGACTCGAGCCGCGCACGACGCGCGTTGCGAACTCGCTGCGCGCAAAGCTGCGCTTCGCGATGCCGACGACCGGAATGCGCTTGCCCAGGTGCTCGAACAGGTGCGCGCCCAGACCCGGTCGGCCTTGCTCGTCGAGCACCACGTAGCCATCGACCACGATGACGCGGAGCTCAGTGGGCGCTCGTTCCAGCACCGCCAAGATACTGGGCAGCTCGCGTTCGAAAAAGAAACCGGGCCGGTACTCCGCCACGTGTGGCACCTCGACAGTCCACTCGTCACGAGCGGTCGCGTCGTCCCAGTTCAGCGCGGTGACGCAGGCAGCGCGTGCACCCTGACCCTCGTAGTGTACGTCTACGAGTGCAATGAGGCCTGCCTGGTCTGTCACGACGACGAATAGGGTACTAAGTCGACCAGCTTGGTAGAAATCGATTGATAGACCACTGGGTCGACACGGCTGCGGGCTCCGCGCTCACCAGCCGAGCGCGGTCTTGAGCGCGGCCGTCACCACGGTTGCCATCTTCTTGTGCCGTTCGAGGCTCGGGTGATAATCGCAGCCATAGCCGTCGGAGCCGTCTTGCGTCGCGATCTCGAAGCTCGAAACTTTCGGATCCGCGAGCTCGGTCACGGCGTCCTGGATGTATTTTCGGACGTTCGCGAGATCCGTGCCGCTCAGCAAGGGGCCGTTCGTGCACAGAATGTGGGCGCTGGGGTAGTTCTTGCGCACGCGCTTGAGCAGATCTTTGTACGCGGCTTTGAAGGTGGCCTCGTCGGGGTCGCTGTTCGTGCTGAGATCGTTGGTGCCCAGGTTGATCACGACCGCGTTGGGCTGAAAGCGCGCAAAGTCCCAGGCGCTATCGGCGCGGTTCGGCAGGATGCGATCGTAGTAGGTCGGGAACGGATCCTTGCAGCTATTGGCGTCATCGCCGTAGTTGCACACCACGCCCTTGCCGGACCAGGCGACCGTGCTGAGCTCTGCGCGCAGTTCACGCGCGGTGAGCGCGGCGTAGGTGAGGTAGTGGTTTTCGGTCTGCGGAGTAAAGCCGCAACTCGCGCTCGTGCCTTCGTTGCCGTAGCCGCAGGTGATCGAATCGCCGATGAACTCCAGGCGCCGCGTGACCGGGGGCGGAGCCAGCAGGACACCGCCGCCGAAGTCGAAGCCGCGGATTTCCGACTCGCCCTCGGACGCTTCCGTGCGGCGATACAGCTCCACCGTGTGTTCACCGGCTGCGAGTCCTTGCGCGAGCTTGTTCACGCCGTTCGTGGCCGTGAGCTTGGGCCCAACCGTGCCGTCGACGACGACCGTGTATTCCTGGCCGCCCCCGAGATCGACCGAGACGCTCGTGCCGTTGAAGCGAACGACCGCGCCAGTGCCAGACCAAGCAAATCGAGCCGAACTTCCGCTCGTATCGACCCGGCCGACATAGTGCACGGCCGGCGTGCTCGAACCGCCCGCTGTGCCTGCGCCCGCAGCACCGCTGCCGCTCTGCCCGCCTTGTGGAGTACCGACTCCCGCTGAGCCAGCTGAGCCAACAGCCCCAGCGATTCCCGGTTGCCCCGCTGATCCGCCCGCACCTGCTGCTCCGCCCGCTGAAGCGCCAGCTAAGGCGGCGCTGCCACCGGGCGCGCCGGCAGCAGCGGACTGTCCGCCTGCACCGGTTCCGCCACTGCCAGCGAACGCGCTCGCGCCCCCCGCCCCATCGCCGCCGGGCGTCGACGAACAACCGAGCCCGAGACTAAAAGCGAGAACCGCGCTCCAGCGGGCCTTCCGCAACTGCCAAATGGTCGCACCCAAGTGCGAGCTGCCGTTCATCCCTGAGTTCTAGCCCGTTGCTACGGCGCCGAGCGGTCCAATCGACAAAGCGACGGCGAACGGACCCAAAAATGAGCGACCAAGCGTCCGCCTCGATTGAATCTTTGCCAGCGCGCCCAGAATCCGGGTTGGGCACGCGGGCTTACCGAGCGCAACTTCGCCCCAGCGCGCTGCGGGCCACCCCACTTCGGTGCAAATTTTTGGGGGTCCACGAGGTGACGTGCGCGCTGAGCGTGGTGAGCGGCGAAAGGTGGCGCGGGCGCACGCGGTGATTCGGAGCAGCCGCGCCGGCCAGCGCGCGGGAACGGGAGCGGCTCTGCTGGGCACGACGCGCACGGGCGCTGGCGTCGCTTACCGGCACATCTCATCTAGAACAATACGGAGAGACCGACGCTCATTTCGACGTGATCGAGCGGCTTGTGGCCGAACGTATACTCGAATTTGCAACCGCTCACGCAGGTGTCATCGGCCTTGCTCGGCGCGACCGGACGATAGGACACCGCTGCGTCGACCGTGAGGAATCGACTGAATTCGGGCGCGGCAACCCAGACCAAGAATCGCGGCTGGAAGGCGTTGAACGGGATCAGCGCCTGGGAGCTATCGTCGTAGTCCAGGTGTTGATCGCGAAGTGCAACTTCCGCGAACGGAGCGAGTAGATCGAAGACGGAGCCTCCAATGCCGACGTACTTCGATGCCGCCCAGCGCGCAGAGAGGGCATCGAGCGACACCAGCGTACGCTGCCCGTCCTGATAGGTCTGGTTCCACGAGAGGCGAAGCGCCGCGGACACCCAGTAGTAAGCGACGTTACCGATGTTCGGTATACCTCGCTTGTTGTCGCTCACGAGCACGCCCTTTGCGGCCTCGCGAAACGCCACCGCCGTGCTCTCGCCGGAAGCGGTGCCTTTCCGGGCATCCATCAGAAAGGCGGCGAAGGACTTGAAAAAGGCCAGATACATTGCCTCTTTGCTGCCGGCAGCTTCACCTTTCGGCGATGGCCACAGCGAATCGAGCACCGACGATGCCAGTTGTCGGTAGTCGCCGCGTTTGGAAGCGCGCAGTATTGGTGCCAGCTTTTCAACTATCTGCGCATTGTCCGGGCTCGCGCCGACGACGACCGCGAGCTGCATCGCGCTAGAGACATCGGCCAGAAGCCGCTCCCTGCTTTCGAGCGGCATCGAATTGAGCAAGTCCGCGGCGCCAATGATCCGTCGGGCAGATGCGACCGGATCTCGCAGTGTGCAGCCTCCGCAGATCACGCTACTCACGCGATCCCTGAATGCTTTCACGTTCTCCTGAGAACTGTGGGCTGACATCAGCCCGCGAGCGACTTGCTTGGCAAACTCCGCCCGAAGGCCTGATTCTGCAACCGGTACGATCACATCTAGCCCACCGATCTGAATTTCTACGGGTACCCGGAGGGTAGGCTTGTCCCCACAATCGACTCCGCGTTCGGTGAAGAAGGCTTTGAGCGACTTATGGAACGTCGCGCTGGCCGCCTCAGCCTCAGCCACGCGCTTGACCGCTTCCGCCTCTGCCTTCGCCGAGGCGTCAGCCTGCTTGGTATCCTCCGCTAGCTGCGCAGTGAGCCGCGTATGCACTTCCTTCAACTCAGAAAGACGGGCATCGCCAGCCTTGAGTCCGGACTGCTCCGTGAGATTTCTAGCGATGGCTCCTGCCGTGTCGTCGCGCTTCAATCCGTTGGCCACGTTGACAGGACGCGCGACCGATAGCGTCTGCACGGCCTCGTCCAGCTTCCGCTTTATCAAGTCACCGTTGATTTCAGCATCCTGGGGTGCGCTGTTGCACGTGGCGGCAGCAGCTAGGGTCACCAGTCCATCGAGTGTCCCGTCACCGCGGTCCCGAAGTCTTGCTACGGACCACTCCGTCGTCGTCTGCGTTGTCCCTCGGACGACGATCTTGGCAGCGATGGATGCGTCCCATCGCGCTCGCCAGTCATCATCCCCAAAGCACGTGAGCACCAACGCTCGATTGAAGATCGCATCCGGCTTCAATGGTTGCGTGCAATCGATGCCACGGCGCAGCAAGTCGCTTTCTGGTATATCGAAGTCCTTGAGAAATTGGTCGATTTGCTTACGCAGCGCGTCCGGCCCCGCAAGCCATGCTCGTACCCTTTCGCGAAATCGCAGGAGGTCTCTCTGGAAGAGCTCCGATTCTTCAGGCGTTTTAGGCTCCGGCATGTTCCCGGCGATGACCAAGTCGCCAAACAGCTGCACGGCTTCGCTACGGGCGATCTCGTCGCGTTGCTCGAGACTCGCTTTGACGGTACGCGCCACGTCACAGGCGATCGAAGTCTTGTCGAACGTGCAGTGAGAGTCGAACAAAGTCTTTGCTGCCTCAGACTCGCTCTTTTTCGCCTCGAATCCGCAGCCGTCGTCAAAGGTTTCGGATCTGCTCAAGACGCATACCCAAAACGCCTTCTTGGACTGCTTGGGGTGCTCGGCCGTGTAGTAAGCAAAGTCGACCGCAAGCTCGATCAGATCCGCTTCCAGACTGACATCGAGTGCGCCCCAATAACGGCTCTCCAATCGCGCCGTAGTGGCGCGAAAGTATCGGTTCGTGATGCGACCAGTGCGCAACGTGGCGGCAACAGAGTCACCCACCTTGTTACGGATCAAGTCCTGAATCAACTCGCTGACTTCCCGATACACGTCATTCGCGGGGAACAGTTGTGCGTGCGCTCGATTCGAGCCGAGCAGCACGAATGTCAATGCGAGCGCGAAGAGACCTAACCGGTGAGCGCCCTTGCGGATCAAATGTAGGTGCATAGAGTCCGGCGCAGAGCGGAGGAAACAGCCATCATGGGGATCGCGAAATAGCCCACGATTGACCGAGAAGCACAATGACTTCACGCTAGTCATTTTGTTCGAATGCGAGCGCACACTGGCACACAGGTGCCGACGACTTGACCAGAGTCGACACTCCTGAGAGTGTGGTGAGTTCCTCCAACGGAGCTTCGAGCCACTGACGCACGCAGCTACGTTCGGTCAGGCGGCGGGGACGACAGCAACGATCAACGCTTCGAGCGGATTGCTGTGCACCTTTGCTGGCGCGCAAGGCGGGCTTCACCTGCGTGGCCCGTCTTGAAAAAAGAAGCATCCCCGATACGCGAGTACCGGGGACTTGCCGTTTCTACAGTTTATTGGCGCTGGTGCGCATCCGGTTCGAATGCGACGTCTTTACCACCCACGCAACCGACGATGGTGTTGCGGCTGCCGACGACGACGCCACCATTCGGGGCGGTGATCGTCGCGGGCAATGAACCGACACCCGCGTTGATTGCGACTGCGTTGGGCGCGCTGCTATTGCTGTAGAGCGTGACGAGCCCGGTACCCACGACTGAGGCGAGCCCGCCGTTGAAGTTGATGGTGCCTTGCACGTTGATGTCGACCGGGCCGGCGGAGGCGTCGAACACGATCTGGGCGCCCGAGTTCACGGTCAACGATGCGAAGTTGTAGGTTCCGCTGGTCAAGGTCAACTTCGAACCATTGACCTGAACTGCACCGTAATTTCCGGGAATTCGAGATGCGGGCGGGCTGCCCGAGTTGATCTGAACCGCGACTGTCCCCGCCGGAACCGGGTGGCTCGCCAGGGTGGATTGCGTGGCAGAGCCCGACGTGACCGTGCCGGTGATCTTGCCGCCGTTGACCAGTTGGCCATTGGCGGTCGACGGCGCAGGGCCGGCGATCTGCAGGTTGCCGTTGAGTGTTCCCCCATTGATGCGGAACTGACTCGTGCTGGTGTTGTTGACGTTCGCGTCGCCAGTGGCGACCGCGCCCGAGTCGATACTCAGGGCGTTCGACGCGACCGCGCCGACGGTCGTCACGCGCTGTCCGAGGCGGATCGAGCGAGTGCCCACTAAGCAGGCCTGGCCGCTGCCGCCACCGCTGCTGAGCGCGCTGCCGGTGCTGCTGGCATTTTCATCGGACGAACCGCCTTCACTTCCGCACGCCGCGAGCGTGGCGGCACCGAGCAAAAGTAGGCAAGCAGCGGGCAAAGTCGTACGTAGCATTTGGTTCAAAGCCATACTCATTTCCTCCATTCAATTATCTATCAGACCCCGTGATCGTGATTGTCGGGATTGCCGTCAATCAGGCGCCGCCGGCGGGCGCAGCGCGTTGAGCTGAGTGCGATGCGGACAGACAAGCGGCGAAAACTTTGCGCACGGATGCGAGCATCCGTTTCGAATTGCATTCACCGCCGTCATCGTTTCGTCCCTCTTGGCCGCGAGCTCTGCGCTCGTGGCTCCCGCACGCCCTCACTCAACCCTAATATCGATATAGACCGAAGCCCGCGCAGGAAGCAAGTCAGAGCGTGACCCGCCCCTCACCAATGCGGTCTCTCAAATTCGGTTTATCACTCGGCACTGGCAGGTAACCGTTCGCGCACTCAACCGTTACTGCCTTTTGCTCCGGCCCAAACGCTGTGTGTTCGATAGTGGTGACCGGCCGGGGCGGTGATCGCCTGCGGTCCAGCAGCAATACTCGACACTCAGACAGCTCCGGCCGGCCTGCCTCCTAGCGCACGAACAAGACGACAGCTGGGCGAGGACCGGTAGGATGGCCGGCGCGGCTCCTCGGCTGGTAGCGTCCGGACTCAGGGCGCCAAGCTCGACGGCGGCACTGCTCGCGACGGCGGCACTGCTCGCGACGGCGGCACTGCCCGCGACGGCAGCGCTGCGTCGTTCGGATCACCACTCTCCCGCTCGTCCGGTTCTTTGGGGTGCTCGACGATCACAGCGCGGTCGTGACGCGCCGAGCACTGCCCCGTGACGTGGAAGCCGTAGATCGCCGAAGCGGTGTGCAAGGCGAGAAAACCGAGGCCGAAGGCGATATCCAGCTCGCGACTGATGGGCGAGTTCTCGTAGCTGCTCTGATCAGTCGTGAATGCGTAGACGGTGCGAAGGCCTTGGCCGCTTGCGAGGACCGTATCGATGATCGGCGCGGCCTTGCTGGTCGTGCACTTGTTCGAAGCAAACTCCGTGGGCGATTCGACGCGCTTTGGCGCCGTAGTAAATAGAAAGGAACACCCCGACAGCGCCCCGGCCATGCTCGCAAGGAGGGCGCTACACAGCGCCCACTGGCTCACCCGACTGCTCCTATTCTCTCTTCTCATTGCCCCTAGTCGGCCTGCTCCTGCCCTCGGTTGACCAAAATCCGACCCCTGACGTCGTTTTCAGATCGGCCTTGCAGAGCGCAGTTCGAAGGCGGGCAACCGCGCGGCACCTGCCGGCGCACCGCTGGAGGCCACTAGCGGAAGCGAACTACAACGTCTCCTCAGGCAGATTTGCTAGCGGAATGGCTCGCGCCTTGCCCGCCTCCTGACCAAGCACAAAACGCACGGCGCTGCGCTCGCGAGGATCGGAGCCGCGTGTTAGTCTTGCCTACAATGCCGCGACTTTCCCCTAAATCAATCCTTGCTCTGGTCAGCGTGAGCTCCTTGTCTTTGTTCGGCTGTGATGCTGGCTCGAGCTCCCCGGGCCCGAGTGGCGGCGCGCCGAGCACTGGCGGGTCCCAAGCCCAGGGCGGCGCCACGGCGGGCAGCAAGGCAATGGGCGGCGCACCGGCCCAAGCCGGCTCGGCCTCGGTCGCTGGCAGTGCCGGAAGCGGCACCGGTGGCGCGAGCGGCGCACCGAGCACAGGTGGCGCACCGAGCACGGGTGGCGCACCGGCTACGGGCGGCGCACCTGCCACGGGTGGCGCGCCGGCTACTGGCGGAACAGGGAACGGGAGCTGCGTCGGCGCGCTGCTCTGTGAAGACTTCGAAGCCTACACGGGCACTCCGGGCACGCCCTGGAAAGTGATGAAGAACGCGGCGGGCAACGTGCTGATCGACGGCGCGCAGCACCGAAGCGGTACCAAGGCAGTGAAGTTCACCACGACGGGCGCGGCCGACTACCAGCAAGCGTACATCAGCCTCGACAAGATCTTCCCCGTCGCGAACAACGCCTTTTACGGCCGCATGATGATCTATGTCACCAAGGCCGCGAACGATAGCGTGCACTGGACCATGATCGAGGGCGAAGGCCCAGCCACCGCGCAGGGCATTACCAGCGCAAAGGTTCGCTACGGCGGACAGCACGAGCAAAAGCTGATGGCCAACTACGACTCGACAGGGAAAGCGAGCGACTGCTGGCAACACTCAGCCACCAAAATGCCCGAGGCTAAGTGGGCGTGCATGGAGTGGTACTTCGAGGGCGCAACCAACACCCAAAAGTTTTGGCTCGACGGAAAGGCGATCGACGACCTCACCGTTACCGGCGAGGGCGAAGGCTGCGGAAGTCAGGAGACCCAAGGCAAGTGGATCTACCCCAGCTTTGCTCGGGTCAACTTGGGCTGGGAAAGCTACAAGAAAGACGATCCTCGCGAGGTTTGGATCGACGACGTCGCAATCGCGACAACGCAGATCGGCTGTCCACAATAGGCGGGTCTCCGTTCAGCAGCCATCAATGGCGGAACTCGACGCCGTCCAGCCCAACACCTGAACCGTCCCAGGTAAGCTCGCGTCGGTAGGGCTTGCCGCGCGAAGTCGCTATCTGCGCGATAGGCGGCGCGCCAGGCTTTACCGTACTTGCAAGCGCTGATAGGGCTTGGTCCATGCTTCGAAGTGTGACGCGCGGGGGCCGCCGCCAACCATCGCTGATTCAGGTCGTGATGGCGGGCGTCTTCGCCTTGACCCTGCTCGCCGTCGGCTGCGGAAGCGATCGCAGTGGGGGCTCCGCGGCAAACGCTGTGAGCGGCAGCGCCAACGGCAGCGCCAGTGCTGGGGCTCGCACGTCGGGCAGCGGCGTCGGGCAAAGCGGGTCCAGCGTGGCCACTGCTTCCGGAGGCGCCGCGGTGCAGGGCGGCAGCGGGGGCAGCGGGAGTGGCACAGCGAACCTGGACCCCAACGTCATCCCGGTGCGTTACGTCGTGCTGTCGTCGACGGATGCCTCGAGTTGGCAAAAGCGCTTTCCGAGCTGGACTGACTGCACGGACGCGACCGTCGACGCCTCCGAGAAGGCCGGCTGCATGCCTGGCGCGGTGCTCGCACGCTTCAATGACGACTTCGAGCGGATCGCTGCGGCAAGGCCGTTCGCGCGCGGCAGCTTCGAGGTGCTCGAATCTCCCTTCACCACGCTGTTCACTCAGAAAGGCGACGTCGACGTGTGTGGCATCGGTACGATCAGCGCTGCCGAAGGCACCGTGCTGGATGTCGAAAAATTTACGGTTCCGGGCACACTCACCGTGATCGTCGTGGAGGACATCGAAGGCACGGTGGCCGGCTTCGCAAACACGGATCAGCGGCTGAATGCGAGCCAGGGCGCTTATATCGTTCTCGAAGCCAGCGCGCCCCTGTGGGCGTTCGAGCATGAGCTCGGACACGTCTTTGGCCTCAACCACTTTCTGGACACCGCGCAAGTGTACGAGCACTGCGGTGGGGCGTCGTGGGACCCGGCCGAGTACCTGACTGACTGCTTCTGCGAGTTCAACGTCATGGGCCTGCTGTTGTGGACCGTGGCCGATGACTGCACCTGCCATCACGGCAAAGCTCCGACATACAAGTTGGACTCGCCACGTGCGGCAGAGTTCGTGAGTCACATCGCGAGTTGCTGGCTGAAGGAACAGCGACACGTTCAGCAGTGCATCGTGGAGTATGCCGACGAGAGCATGATCTGTGACGGAGTCGAGGGCAAAGTGAGCTGCGAATGTCCGTACCCGCGAAGCACCTTGATTCCGCAGACCTACTTCACGACTCCAAGCTGTGCCGCAGCGAAAGCCGAGCAGTTGCGCGCCGACGCTATTTCGAACTGTCCGAAGCAATGCAACGCCCGCGTCGGAGAGCGTTATGCGAGCTGCACGGGCTCACCGTACGAACTCACGTGCGAGTGTAACGAGGGCGGGCCGACCTTCAATGTGCCCGGTTGCTCGAACCAGTACAGCACGCTGATCGAGGAGCGCGCCACTCAGGCTTGCGGCATCGCGCGCTGCCAGTCCGCGCTCATGCCCGAGGTGACCTGTGAAGGCGTCGCGCTCGATATGATCCCCTGCAAGTGCCCAAATGGTCAGGAATTCTACACAGCCTCCGATTGCAGCGTACTGGACGTGTTCGTCGACTTTCAGTGTGCCAGCGAGTAGTGCCAGCATCGCCAACGGCGACTGAATCCGGCCTCGTCTCGAGTTGATGAGTCGAATGTCACCTGGACGACCGGCGAGAGGCGATTCGGCATTTGCGCCCCGCTGTTGCAAGGTTGTGCGCTCGGCGAGGGCGACAGCAGCGCGCTCATGCGCGTCACCACCACGGCGCACGCTTCAGCCACAGTAGTGCGCTGCGCGCTGTTGCAAATTGCAGATCTTGGATCCAGGGCACGATGTCGATGTTAAGGAGTTCGACACCTACCTCTTATTCGACTGACGCAAATTGAGCTTGAGAAAATTCGAGTGAGGTAGTGAGTATCCGCCAATGACATTGTTCCGTCTATTGGGGCTGCTCGTCTTGCTCATCTTCACGGGAGTCAGTTGCGATGACGACGACTACCGGCCGCTGGCGGATGCGGGCGCTGGAGCTGCAGGGAAAGACAACGGACCAGCGACGGCTGTCTCCATCGAGCTGACACCGCCTGAGTTATCTGTCGCGGCAGGGACGTCCGCCGACGTTCAGGGGATGTTGATCTTCAGTGACGGGACGAAGCATGAGTTGACGGGCGACGCCGTGTGGGCCAGCAGCGCGCCGGAAGTGGCGACCGTCGAGGGCGGCTCCGTGAAAGGCCTCGTGGTCGGAACGGCAGACATCACCGTGACCGACTCGGGCGTCACGGGAACGCTGACCGTCACCGTCACCGACGCCACGCTGGTGACGTTGAGCATCACGCCCCCGAATCCAACTTTGGCTAAAGGCCTGGAAAAGCAGCTCACGGCGACCGGCGTGTTCACGGATGACTCGACTCAAAATCTGACCAATCAGGTGACCTGGAGCTCCGCCAGCAAGAATGTCGCGACGGTCAGCAGCAAGGGCCTGCTCACGGCAGCTTCGGTCGGCTCGGCGAAGATCACTGCGGCGCTCGGCAGCACCAGTGCGACCACTCAGGTCACTGTGTCGAGTGCCGTCGTGATCTCGATTGCGCTGACGCCGCCCGCGCCGTCCATCCCGAAAGGCATGACGCAAGAGCTGATGGCGACCGCCACGCTCAGCGATGGAACGACCACGGACGTGACCAGCCAGGCTGCCTGGCTCTCGAGCGACGAGACGCTGGCGACGGTGGACGCGAGTTCGGGTGTCGTCACCGCCGTCGCGGTCGGCACGGCGAGCATCAGCGCGACCGTCGACGGGGTCGCCGGGACCACGGATGTCACCATCACGAGCGCGAATCTGGTCGCGATCGGCGTCACACCAGCGACGCCTTCGGTGGCAAAGGGGCTGCAAAAGCAATTCACCGCGACCGGTACGTACACGGACGCCACCACCCTCGATCTCACGACCCAGGTGACCTGGGCTTCGAGCGACGAGACGATCGCCACGGTGGGCAATGCCGTGGGCTCGGAGGGCCTCGCGTCGACGACCGGCGTCGGTGGTTCGTCGATCTCCGCGACACTCGACGGCGTAACAGGCTCGACCACGCTGACCGTGACTGCTGCGACGCTCGTCTCGATCGGCGTCACGCCTTCACTGCCGTCCGTCGCTAAAGGTGTCAGCGGCCCATTTACGGCCATGGGCACGTACACCGACACCACGACCCAGGACCTGACAACGATGGTGACTTGGGCGTCTAGCGACACCACCAAAGCCACGATCAGCAACGCTGCGAGCTCGCACGGCTTCGCGACCGCCGTCGCCGCGGGAACGACCTCGATTTCGGCCACACTCGACGGCGTGGTTGGCTCGACCACGCTCACGGTGACCGCCGCCACGTTGGTCTCGATCGGCGTCACCCCGGCAACGCCTTCGGTCGCCAAGGGGCTCACGCGGCAGTTCACCGCCATGGGCACCTACACGGATGCTTCGACGCAAAATCTGAGCGCGACAGTCACGTGGGCCTCCAGCGACACCGCCAAAGCCACCATCAGCAATGCCGTGGGCTCGCAAGGCCTGGCATCGACGGCGGCCGTCGGTACGACCACGATTTCCGCAACCCTCAACGGCGTGACCAGCTCGACCACGCTCACGGTGACCGCCGCCACGCTGGTCTCGATCGGTGTCACCCCGGCAACGCCTTCGGTCGCCAAGGGGCTCACTCAGCAATTCACCGCCATGGGCACCTACACCGATGCCTCGACGCAAAACCTGACCAGCACCGCCACCTGGGCCTCGAGCGACACCACGAAGGCGACCATCAGCAATGCCTCGGGCTCGCAAGGTTTGGCTTCGACCGCGGCCGTCGGTACGACCTCGATCTCGGCCACCTTTGGTAGTGTCTCCGGCTCGACCACGCTCACCGTGGCCGCCGCCACGCTGGTTT
>DATEPG010000230.1:0-15744 GCA_035273265.1 Polyangiaceae bacterium | reverse complement strand
CCCGGTGTGTGCGTGATGCACCAGCAGCTGCGGCGAGAAACCCGCGTCAGCCGCCTGCTGGGTCGTGAAGAGTCCCTGTTGCGTCTGGGCGGTCATGAAGAGCTGATCCCAGTCGGGTTTGGCTGGAACTGGCTCGTCCATGCACAAAACGTAAACTGGACTTTACATTTGTGCAAGCGATGACGGCGTGGCTGCACAAAACTAAAGCATTACTTACGTTTTATGCCAGGTGCAGTGTAGGCTCGGCGCCACCGGCTGGTCTGCGCGTGAGCTCGATTACCCCGCCCGCTCCCGAAAGTGTCATCGGTGGTGACACAATTCCCACTCGCGCGCCCCTCTTCGCGAGTTCGAGGTTGTGTGGTCGAACTCGCACGCGAGTTGCCACCGCCGAACGAAGCTCCAACGGCCTGTTCGGGTCGCGCGCCGCTCTCGGTGAAAACTACCTCACACGCGACGTCGCTGCCGCCATGGGCCTGTACGGCAACGACCTCGCAGAAGCGTGGTATGGCGGCTTCGTCGGTGACGGCACGGGGCTGGGGCAGCTGCATTTTCCCAAGGGCCAACTGCCTCCTGCCAAATTCTTCTGGTCGGTCACGCTCTACACGCTTCCCGACCGCTTCCTCTACGAGAACCCTCTCAACCGGTATTCGCTCGGGGACCGCACGAAGGGGCTCAAGTACGACGCAGACGGCGCCCTCACGCTTTACGTCGGCCACGAAAACCCCGGGCCGAGCAAACAGAGCAACTGGCTACCCGCTCCCGCGGGCCCCTACAGTTTGGTCGCCCGCGTCTACGGTCCGAGCGAAGCCGCGATGAAGGGTACGTGGAAGTTGCCGGCACTCGTGCCTGCAGCTCGTTGAGCGCCTCAACCGGGCAGTCTGGTGAAAGGACGGGATCCATCGCCTTCCGCCGAGAAAGTGTCAGCGGTGCTGGCACAAACTCCCGACGGAGCGCTTTGCGCGGACACTTGAACACCTAGAAGATCGCATACTGCAGTCGCGCTCGCGCATTCACCACGCTGCCGCTCAAATTGAAGATCGACACGTACTTCGCCTGTCCCGGGATCGTGATGCCCTTGCCGAGCGCGTTGAGGTAGTGATCGAGACGCACCCCCGCGATCTGCTCCCCCCACGAGTGGGCGACCGTCGATGGGGCCACTACCCGTCGGCCGACGAGGTTGCTTTACACGCGCACGCTGCAAGGCCAGGTTTCCTGAGGCCTAGGCTGGGAGCTCGTTGTGAAGGTCGGGACCCAGATTGCGCCTTCGCACATGCTGCCTACCGTCAATCAGGACTTGCGAGCTCGCGTGAGAGGCTGCCAGCCTCGTCGGCGCAGTGCCTGACGGAGCAGAACGCGATCGGGGTTGTTCATATCCATCAGCTGGACCGTGGTGCGTCCCTCGGGAGTCAGTCCGGCGATTCTTGCCTCCACGGCTGCGAAGTGCTCGAGCCAGGAGTGGCGACGGGGATGATACAGCGGCACCATGTCGCCCGTTTCCGGGTCGATGGACGCGATGTTCGGGCCCTTCTTCTGATTGCAGCGGATGCAGCACAAGCAGAGGTTGTCGACGTCATCGGAGCCGCGGTGCTGGCGGCCAATGATGTGATCAATTTGGTGAGGTAGCACGGACGCGTACTCGGGCAGCGAGCAATACTCGCACGCACCTCCGGCGCGCTGCCGCACGAACTCGCGAGTCTCGTCCGGCAGACTCACGAGGCGACGCGTACCGCTAGAAGCTCCTCCGCTTGCAGCTTGAGCAAGCTAAGGGTGTCGTTGAGCCGAACGAGCTCAGAGTACTCCGCTTGATCCTCAGCGCTGAGCGTGCCGTCTGCACTCTTCCGCGCGAGCTCCTCGACCCGCGGGACTACGTCTTCGCGAACTGCGTCGAGTGCCGTGTCGAGTAGGTCAAGGGTGTGCTTCTGCATAACGCTTCCTTACCGAATCAGGGAAGAGCATGCCACGCAATGTACGTCAGAACAAGAACAGGGCTCCGCCCGCTCGGCGGAAGCGGTGGCAGCGAAGCGAAGCGCTGCCATCCCAATGTGCCATGCCAACGGTCACACGGTCACCCGACAAGTGATTGGTGATCACCCGTAAATACCTAAATTCGACCGTTTTGAACACCTAGAAGATCTCATACTGCAGCCGCGCCCGCGCATTCACCACGCTCCCGCTCACATTGAAAATCGACACGTACTTCGCTTGGCCCGGGATCACGATGCCCTCGCCAAGCGCGTCGAGATACTGATCGAGCCGGACTGCCGCGATCTGCTCGTCGCCCGGCAGCGGACCGCCCAGGAAAATCAGGAAGTTTCCGGCGGTGAAAATCAGATCAGCCCCCGCAGGACTTGAACCGATCACGTGCGCCCGCGATGCAAACGCCGCAATTCTCCGGGGCGGCGTTTGCCCCAACGCGACGAGCGAGAGCGGTGTGGGGTCGGTCCATTGCGATTTCCCCGGCGCCGGTCCTCGCCCGAGCATCGCGCTAAGCCGCAGATCAGCGGGCGGTTGGGGCGCGGCAAGTGCGTCGAGATTGTAGGTCGCGACGACGTTCAGGGCGTTCATTGGCAGCGAAATCTGTGCGCCTTGCACCCAGTCGATCTTGACGACCTGCGTCGCGCCGCCTGCGCCGAAGTTGATCTCTGCTTCAACTTCGAACGCGCGTCCCGTGCCTGGTCAATCTTGCTCCGAATACCAGATTCCGAGCGTTAGTGTGTACACCTCGGGTGGTCCGAGCTCGTCGGCCTTCAGGATGGTTTGCCGGCTGTTGGCATCGGGCGCGAAGGCTTGTTCTTCGCCGAGCTGCGGGTAGTTCGACCACCAGCCCTGGCGAGGGACGATGGTCGCAACCGGCGGGATTCCGGCCGGTGCTGCCGGAGCGATGGGAGGAGTTCGTTGCATGGGAGTAGTGCTTTTCCGCAGTTGCTGCCCTGCGCTGCTCAGCGGGGAATTCGCTTCAACTCAACCAACGCGCGTTGGAATTCACGGAGTAGGCGGACGTCCGTTGCGCATTGCCCTCGTTCGTCGAGCAGCAGGCGCGTGGCCAGTTCCTTTGGCTCCGAGCCGAACTCACCAGCCAGCGCTCTCGTCGCGCGCGTCGACAAGCTCTTGAGCTCCGCCTCGTGGCGCCGAGCTTGCTCGCGTTGGGCCGCGATTGCGGCTTCGGTGTTCCGCTCTGCCGCTTGGAAGATCGCGAACAATTCGGTGGCGAGCGCGCGATCAGCGAAGCAATGAAGTCGATCGAGGCCGCGTTGCGATTCTAGTCGCAGCGCTGGATCGTACGGGTAGGCTTCGGCACCGCTCTCACCGGCGCCCTTGCTCGACGCTTTGCCGAGTGAGGCCATTCTTAGCCAGCCTCTAGTCGTCTTTGGACGTCTTCCAAGACTTTGGCGAGCCGCGGACTCAGTTCACGTGTCATGGCGGCCGACAAGTTGCGGCGCACGACCTCCGCGCTGAGGGACGCGAGGCCGAGAGATTTGTTACGCCACCAGGCCTGTTTCGGCATGAATTCTGCGACGCACTCGAGTTCGGGCTGCGTGAATCCCGCCACGTACAGCTTCAAGACCAATCCTGCCTCCTCCGCATGCGCACCAAGCGCATGCAACAGCGCTTCAACCGGCTCGTCCGAGTCCCGAATCAACGCACCGTCATCCTCGGCGACGCGGATCAGGTAGTCCCGCAATCCGCGCGCCATGACCGACCAGAGCCGCTGCTCCAGTGCTTCGCGGAGATACAGCTTTCTCCACCGCTCCTTTGCCCAGTCCTTCATGGCGTGAGCAGCTCTTCGATCAGATCGTCAACCGCCACTGGCGACATCCCCGGAAACGCGCGCCGCACTCGACGCCGAACCTGCCGCCGCGCCAAGTCCCCCGACAGCGTGTCCCCGAACGCAGCAACGAACGCCACGCCGCAAGCGCTCGCATGCTGGCGCCCCACACGAAGCGCAAAGTCCTCGGCCTCAGTACGGTGACTCATCGTGCAGTCCTTTCAGCGTCGCGCTGTGCTTGAGCTGCTCGAACGCCTCCTCTTCGATCTGCCGCACCCGCTCGCCGCTGACCCCCATGAACAGCGCGACCTCGTCCAGCGTGTGCGGCCCCTCGTTAGCCACGTCGATCGAGCAATGGTGCGTGGGTCGATGGGCATGCTCCCAGTACCCGCGGTGGTCCAGGTGGTACCGGCACTCGGTGTGCCGGCAGGCAGCACCAGGCGCTCCGTTGTCGACGCAGCCGTCCAACGCCGGGTATCGCGAGCCCCCCGCGCCCCCCAGTGATTCCGCCAGCCGACGACGTTGCTCACGAATGCACACGCTGCAAGGTCAGGTTCCTGAGCGCTAGCCGGGCGAGCTCGTTGTGATGGTCGGGACCCAGATCGCGCCTTCGCTCTCTTTCAAGAGTCGCTCCTGCAAGACCGAGGCGAGCGCGAGGGCCGGGCGACACTGGCCCTCCGCGTGGAGAATCGCGGTGAAGAGGGCGACGAACGCGTCGGCCACGTCGTAGTCGGGCGTCTTCGCGGTACCTGAGCTGTAGCGGCACGCGAGGGCGATGAGCCTGAGATCGATGTCGAGCTTGATGCCTGCTGCTGCACAGGCGGCGATGCCGAGGCGTACCGCTTCGTCAGGCCGCGATTTGTAGCTCGCGAGTCCCATCGTTCGCAGCGTCGCGCCCGGGTAGACTTCGATGATCTCGCCCGCGCCGCTTCCGCCGGGGAACGGCAGCACGCGGTACTTGCGCGACTCCCACAGTTTCGAGAGTAGGGCGTTCCCGAGAAGTGTCATCTGGAACGTCGCCTGGAACTTATCCTTGAGCGGAGGCTGCCCACGGGCGGCGAGATCGGTCGCACGCTTCGTCCAGAGCCGTGTACGCTCGGCGCGGTCTCGCCACGGTGCGAACGGCGTGAAGTCGAGCGGATCGGTGAGCGGGAGGCGCCGCGCGAGCCACCAGTTGAACGAGCGCCAGCCAACGAACGCTCCGTCCGTGTGGCCGACATCCGAGGCAAACTTCGGGTCTCGCAGGAGCGCGTACGGAACGCAGAACGGGAAGTCGAACCCGACGACGCGCGCAGGTCGGGCCACCAGTTCGTCGACGAGTTCCTTCGCGCTCCAGCCCGGAGGAGCGTTCGCAAGGAGGCGTGCGTTCATGCCGGTCGCATCGATGCGGTAGGAGTGCCAGCCGGTGGAGTGCGCAGCGATGGCGATGATCTTGCGCCGCTGATCACGTGCCCGCTGCGGCGCCCCGAAGTCGACGCCGACGATCACGTCGACCTCGAACGTACGACGAAACGAGGGGCCAGCGTGTGCATGACGTTCAGTTCTCGCTGCATTCGCTGCGCAAATCCAGCGTGTTCGACCCGCGTCAAAGCCGGAATCGCTCGTCTTTGGCTGTTGCCCAGAATTCCCAGCGAGGGCATTCTTACGGGATGAATGCGCACACACCCGAGCCTGGGTCGCCGATCCCGCGCGCTCCGTTCGACGGCCTCGACCTCGAAAAGCCCGGCGAGTTAGTCGCGCGCGTTGTGCCTCCGGATATGCTTCAGGAGCCGAGACAAGGCTCGAGACCGGCTGACTCATGATGGCGCGCCCGCACCTGTCGAAGGGAGAGCGGTGATGGATCCGCAGCTCTCCCGATCGACCTCGACCCCCAGTGCGTTCGATGAGCTTCGCCAGACCGGTGAGACGCTCGCCGATGAACTCCGCACTCGCATCTTGGCCTTGGGTGCCGCGGCCGTTCCGCCTCTGGTTGCTCTGGTCGAGGACGACGATGCCGCGGCTGAAGATGCGCCCGGGGAAGGTTGGCCGCCCATTCACGCCGTCGACCTGTTGGCGGACCTCAGGGCCGAAGAAGCGATCGCGCCAATGCTCCGTGCCCTGCGTGGGGGCGATATGGACGACATCTTGTCGAGCCGCGTTGCAGTGCGCCTACCCGTGTTCGGGGCCGCCGCGCTCGAACCCGTGCTGGCCGAGCTATCGGGTAATCGAAATACCGATCGTGTCGTCATGCTTTGCGCCATCTTGGCGAACCTGGGAGTCAAGGACGAACGAGTGTGGATGGCCCTTGCTGGGTGTTTCGACGAGGTTCCCTCGCTCAGCGCGGGGTTCCTGGCTACTTACGGAGACGACCGAGCGCTGCCGCTGATCGAACGTGAGATCTTTGCCTTTGACGATGAAAGTCCGAGCTCCCTTGCTCGTTTCGACTTGGAGCTGCTCGTCGAGGCCTACGTGGAACTCGCGGGCGAGCTGCCCGAGCGGCTCGCGGCCCACGTCGACTCCTTGTTCGAGCGTCAGTCCTCGCTGGTCGCTCTGACCGACGTTCCGCTTCCCGCAGTGAGTACCAAGGTCGGCAGAAACGAGCCTTGTCCGTGTGGCAGCGGCAAGAAGCACAAGCGCTGTTGCCTCCCGTGAAACGTACTTGCCCGAGTCTGTCTGCGTCCTATTCGGCGGGAGGTGGTTCGCGAACCTCAATCACCGGCTCGTCGTGGATATCCGTGTCGGACACGAAGACGAGCCGAAAGCCCCAACCGCCGAACGTTGACAGCATCCGCACGAACTCGCGAACCGTGAGGTCTTTGCCATCCACCGTAATGCATTCGTCTTCGATATCGTTGCCGTCACCACCGAGGATAAGTCCCTTGACGACCTGTCCGCGCGGTACCCATTGGTCCGAGAGCTCCTGGTACTTGAGCTGTGGTTTCCCCATGGGGATCTCGACCGCGACAAGCTCTTGGGCCGCCATGAACCGGTCGCGAGCATCGATGCCGTCGTTCCAGAAATCGATGATCTGCTCGTCCGTCATCTGGGCGAGCTGCTCGCTCCCTATTTTGAAGTGCGTCGTTGCGACCGCGTCGTCGGCGTAGGCAATGATCGCGTAGTCGCCGTCTCGGGTAATCCGTATTTCGTCGGGAGAAGCTCGATGCGGGCGTCGTGGTCGAAGCATACGCATTGATTAGTTGGAGTGAGACTCGACCTCAAGCAGACCGGCCATGTGGCGGCATCCGGGCTCGCGCGACGGTAAGAACCGCCGGCCCGAGGAGGTCACCCGAAACGGCCGAAGAAGCGATCTACCCCGCGCGTCGACGTGGTCAGTGACGATAACCGAAATTGCCTCACCTAAAATGCTGGAGCGCGTTTGCGCCGCGCTTGCGGACGTTCAAGCCGTTGCGAGATGTTTCACTACCGCGGCGGCGAACCCCGGAACCACTTTGGCGAGCGCGGCAACGACGTCGTCGAACGCGCGCGCGGGCTTAATCCTGCTGCTTTGGGCAAGGTATCCCGCAGCGTGAACGGGTAGAGCACGTTCGCGTCGAGGACGACCTTGAACGGGGCAGCGAGCATGCGTGCGACGAGCCTACTTCAGCTCGTCGTATCCGCCATTCTCTTCGCTGAGGCTCGTTAGTTCGGCGAGCTTCGACTTCCGGTCTTCGTCGCGTTTTGCCTTGAAGCGAAGGAGGTCCTCCATTCGGACTCGTCGGTGCTTGCCAGTTTTGGCAAAGGGGATGCTGCCTTCATCGAGTAGACGCACGAGGTATTGCCGCGAGACATTCAGCAGATCGGCCGCTTGCTGCATGGTGATCTCTTTCTCGGTCGGTACAACGGTCACCGCATCCCCGCGGGCAAGAACCTCGGCCACTCGCGCCAGGACATAGAAGACCGACTCGGGAATCGCGATTCGCTCGCCCTTGGGCCCAGCGAGCTCACAACGCGGCCGCTTCGGCGCGTGGGCTAGCCCGCCGAGTACCTTCGAAAGCGCGACTACGGCAGCCTTCTGCTCCGGTGGTGCGGCAACCGGGGTCATCCTGCGGATCTGTTGTTCGGTTGAGGTCATGGCCGGCTCCTGAAGCAAACGGTAGCCATACTCGACGCAAAAATCGGAGCTACTTCAGCGCCAACCCATTGGCCTTCGACGCGCATCGACTGCTGAATGCTGCGGACCATGCGGGCGCGCCCGTCCATCGGTTTCCGTTCCTTTCGTAGGCGCAGGCGGCCGCCGACTCATGCCGACGGTAGAGCAGACCTCATCCGCACGTTCGGCTTGGTCACCTCACTGATCTTCGTCCTCCGCCCCGGGACTCGACACCAAGCGTTTCAAATCGTGCCTGGTCATCGGCCCGCGCAGCCACGACAGCGTCGTCCGCGATTGCAAGAGCTGCATCGCGGGATTCTGGTGAACATTCCGCATCACGAACCAGCGCGGCGCGAGCACCTTGAGCACGTCGGCGAGAGCAGCGGGGTCGATGCCTGCGCTGCTGCCGCTCATGGCGTTGACGACGCGCTCGCGATCCGCGTCGGTGGAGAGCCGACCGACGCACCATAGGCCGGCATTGGAAAGTGCGCGGTAGTCGAGGTCCATGGGATTCTGCGTCGCTAACACGACTCCGAGGCCGAAGCCGCGCGCTTGCTTCATCAGCGTGACCAGCGGTCGCTTGGTCGGAGGGTTCGCGGGATGCGGAGGAATGAAGCCGTAGACTTCGTCGAATACGAGCAGCGCGCGTAAATGGTGCGTGCCCGAGAGTGAACGGACCCAGGCCAGGAGTTGGTCGAGCACGATGCCGAGCACCAGGCTGCGCTCGTCATCATCCAGGTGCGCGACGCTCACGATCACCGCGGGGGTGCGCCCGTCCTCGCGCGGTGCGAGCCACTCTTCGATGTCGAGCGGCACGCCGGTTCGCCAGGATTCGAACGTTGGCGATGCGAGCAATGTATTTAGGGCGTTTGCGAGGGCGCCGCGATCTCGCTTGGGCAAGAATTCGTCCGTGGGCAGGGCGCCGAGCTTTTCTAGCGGGGGATCCCGGACGTCTTCCAGCAGCGAGGCGACGTCGGCAGGCATCCCGAGCGCCAGGCGCCGCTCCGCGAAGACGCTCAACACGACGTGATCCCGGCTTCGGGTCGGATCGGGATCGCGGCCAACCAAACGCAGGAGCAGTGAGATTGAAGCGCTCAATGCTTCGCGTGCCGCTTCGATGTCGGTCTTCCACGCCGTGCTTGGACGTTCGAGTGACGAGAGGATGTTGAGCGGCTCGCCAGCGACCATGCCCGGCGTGAGCACGCGCGGGGCCATGGTGGCGCGGAGTCCGGCGACAGAGCTCGGCCCGAGTTGCCATTCGGCGAGCTTTTGCTGCCAACTCCACGCCGCGGACTGGGCTACTTCGGCGCGCGTTTGACCTGTGCGTTCCAGCAGCCCCTCGTCGATCCAGGGCGCGAACTCTTCTGAGGAGAGGTTGGGGAACGTGAGCAGCAAGTTCGGTAAATCTCCCTTCACGTCGATCATGATGACCGGTACGCGTGAACGGAGCGCCTCCTCGACGAGCACCATTAGAAGACCGGTTTTTCCACTGCCCGTCATGCCCACGACAATGGAATGCGTGAGCAGGTGATCAGCGGGGAGCTCGAATGCGCGAGTCTCCCCGCTTCCGTCGAGTGGTCGTGCTCCACCCAGCGCGAGATGGCGAGTATCGGACAAGGCGTTTGTCGAGTGTTAGGGCCTCGGCGAAAACGGACTGCCCGCGCCAACGACGGGACCCGTCGCGAGCGGAGGCGCGGTCACCAATGGAGAGACGTTGGCCTGTGGTGACGCGATCGGAAGTGGCTCCGGTTCCGTCGTGCCGCCGCTCGCGCGCGTTCCGCTGTTCTTGCGCAGACTCGGCGCGATCAGATCGGCGTCGCCCTCTTCGGCTCGCAGGAATTGTAGCGCTCGCCGACACTGGGTGTATGCGCGATCCAGCAGCGTCCAGGCGCGCCGCACGCGCAAGCTGCCCTCGGGTGTGGAGGTAGCGGACTTCGCTTCGCGGCGACTGATCAAGGCGAAGACGGCAGGTCCGATCTGCGCGCCGCGCGTGAGATCTTCCTCCGTCACCCCGCACATGCTCTTGACCTCTTCCCACTTGGACCGATAGAGCCCGACCAGTGCAACCAGATCACTTGGCGCGTCCTTGTTGCCCGAGCCTTCCTTGATCCGTGCGATCGCGCTCTCGTCGAACTTGCCCGCAAAAACCAAGGGCGCGGCCCACATCAAGAGCTTTGCACGCAGTTTGGCGACTTCTTCGATCAGGTTCGCTGCGTCTCCCGGCTCAGGCACGGGCAAATTCGTGACGTACAGATACCAAGCCGCTTTCGCGTAATCGACGAGATTATCAATCTGGCGAATTTCGAACTCAGGCAGCTTTACCATCCGATCGCGAAAGGTGAGGATGCGATCCGCAACGCCCAGTACGATCGAGGTCGCCGAAACGATATCCACATTGAGCACCGCGAGATCGGTCGCGCTCAATGCCTCGACTTCGGCCTTCACGCGATTGTAAGCGAACTCAGCCTCTTCCAAATCCTGGAGCTGAACAGTATTTGTAGCCATATCCCCTCCTGCGAGTTAACGCACAAGTTGGTTCGTATCCCCAGCGCCAGTGTAGGACGCTGTACGAGATTGGCGATTGGTCATTTGGCGCACCCGACGTTGCAGTAGGAGCGGTCTTAATTGAATCTCATGAGAGCGAGTAACCCGCTGCAAGGTTCGATTTCGGACGGCTCACGGCGGGACCCGCCATGGCCAGGCTACTTTCTGCGCCGGCACGCGGGTAACCCGCACTTCGAACCAGAGGCGGTGGCGCGGAGAGCGGGCTACCCGCTCAATTGCAGTTCAGGCGTTCTATTGACGCGCGGGTTACCCGAAACGCCGACAGTGAACTAGGAATTTGAGGCGGGTGTCCCGCACTTCGTTGGCTACGGCTGCACGGCAGAGGGCGGGGCACCTGCCACTTTGGGGCTCGCGCCCCCAAATGGGGCGGGCTCGTCGGAGGTGATGTGAAAGGCGTGGCCAAGCGCGGCGCGCTGGCCGAGTAGACCGACCAACCCTCGGGCGAAATCAGTGCTGTGTGTCATGGTCCAACCCGCTCGTGAGCGATTTCACTCAGGATCACGGATCGAATGATTCGATCGATCCTGATAGCAGGACCTTCGAACCGACATGAAGTGCTCGCCGAGATCGCTGATGGTGCGGGCGTAATCGAGAAGACCGTTTTCCGTCAGGCCGTCGGACACGAAGACGTCGACCCTTCACCCGTCGCGCCCCCAACGGCGCTGAGCGCGCAACCGTCGAAGGACTTCGCCGCGCCGGCCTCAGCGCCCGGGCCAGCCGGTGATTGGAAGAGCCTGATTGAAGACGCGGGCTTCCGAGAGGTCCTGGTCTACATTCAGCAGCGCCGCACCATGAACGAAGCGGAACTGGCACAAGCTCTTGGCTCGGCGGGCATTTTCTCGAGAATTCGACAACCTAATGTCGCGCGTGCCGTTCTTGGTCGAACTTGTGATCGTGTCCGGGCTGAAAACTTACGTGCGGAAGGATTGAGCCAATGGCCTCTCGACATGCTGCCCATGTGTTTGCAAGCCTCCTCAAAGGCACCGTGCCCGATCGCGGTCTGGATGAGATCGCCGTCGGTGTCGAAAAGCACCGCAAAGAAATCCAACGCATGCTCGGCGAGTCCAAGCGCACGGGCGACGTGAAATTCCTGCGCGGTGGCTACGGCTGCGGGAAAACGTTCATGGCAACGCTCGCGGTGCAAGACGCGCAGGAAGCCAAGTTCGTAACCAGCTTCGTGGTCGTCTCCGACAACGACCCTGGGTTACTCTGGCTATTCACCGGCACCCCCACGTTCTTTGACGACCGACGTGGCGTGAAGGGCCTCGAACCACTCTACGACCGCATCAAATTCGAAAGCTTTGGTGGCGTGGCCAGCCTGCGTCAGCCGCAGCTCGACCTCAAACCTTTCGATCGTGAGCGCCTGGTGAAGGTCGCGCTCAAAGTGCGCTCGCTGCACCCCGACCTCTCGCCCGAAGAAGGCGAGGCACGGCTAACGCGCGCGTTCATCGAGCAACTCGCCGACAAGGTAACCGAAGGCTTTCGCGGCGACGTGGGCGTCGTGCCCCGTCAGTTCTTGCGCACCTTCGCGAATATCCTCGATATTGTTGCCAACGACCCGGACCAGGACCCTTTCAAGCTGCTCGGCTTCGAACCGCGCGACCTGACGCCGGAGGAGAGCGCGGTGATGGAGGGGAGGCCGCTGGAGGCACCTGACGACCGGTTCGGTGGCGGAAGCCTCGAAATGTAGGCCGTTGAACCGCATTTTGCTCATGCAATTTGTGTATAGTGAGCTAATGTTCAGGAATAGGTCGCGCTCGCGCGAGGTCTTGCTCCCATGACCTGGACACTTCCTCCTCAGACTCATCGGGTGTTCGAGCGGAATCCGCTCGTCGCGGTAGTCGTGGAGCTTCGCTTTCATCCGATCCTCCAGATCTTGAACAAGGTCGCGGATTATCAGGATCGGGTTCGTGCGACGTTTCCAGCGTTCGAGCAGTCAAATCGGCAGATGGTCAATTTGGGACCTGCGCCGGTAGAAATCCGGTTCGATAATTTTTGGACGTTTGCCAAGGCCGACGGTTCGTCGGTGCTGACGCTTTCGACGTCTTCGCTCGCGCTTGAGTCGCGGCGACACGAGCATCGCGAGCAACTTCTGGATGACGTGAAGGTTGGGTTCGATGCGTTGGTTGGCGTTTTTGGATCGGTTTTATCAACCCGCCTCGGCCTCAGATATGTCGACGTGATCGATCGAGAACAGATCGCGAAAGATCTTGGCCGTCCGACTTCATGGGACCGACTGCTCTCGCAGCGCTTCTCAGCCGTCCCGGGTGGTCTGGCGGATTTCGAGGGAACTCTGTTTGCTTGCGAGGTCGCCTCTTCTGCGCTCGGCGGCGGTGCCCAAACCGCGCGATACGGTCTCGTCAAGGACGTAGACGGACGCGCCAAATTTCGGCTGGACGTGGATCGCTATCAGGAAGGCAGCTTTGAGCTGAACGTCGCGGTACCGCGCTTGGACGCGTTCGCTGATGACATCTTCGCGTTCTTCATCGCGGCTGCCGGACCAGACCTGCTCGCATGGATGTCTGAAGGGAAGGGAACAAATGACGACGTCTGACTTCGTTTTCCGTCCAATTGCGCTCATGACCGGTGACGTGGTCGCCCGGCGACCGGCGCCCGCTCGACAGGTGTTGAACTATTCGCAGGTTGCGAACTCCGAGACACCGCTGCCCGTCGGCTTCGGGCCGGTATCCGTGTTGGGCATGCTGACAGGCTCGGCGCTCGTAGGAGAGCGATTGATAGGAACGCGGGCGTC
The DNA here is from genome assembly GCA_035273265.1 of Polyangiaceae bacterium. GTDB lineage: Bacteria > Myxococcota_A > Polyangia > Polyangiales > Polyangiaceae > PMG-095. Next base: position 2,592 of record DATEPG010000230.1, on the reverse strand, counting down.
CGAAACGGAACGGCTTGTCGCCGGTTCCCTGCGTCACGTGCAGACTATTGCCGCGCTCCTCCCTACCAACAAGGACGACGAGCGCTTGATCGACGAACTGATGGCGAAGCGCTCCGCGAAACTCGCGACACGCCCGCTCCGGAGGCGAGAAGGGGAACCTCGCTAGTGGTCATTAAGGGGGAACGTTGGCCGCCAGTTTACGACGCCGACGATCTGGCAAACCAGATCCGGCTGCTCACGGAGGGCGAGCGCCTCGAGCGCGAATTCTTCGAGTGGCGTCTAGACCGATCCACGACGATTCCTTCGGACATCTGCCAGGGTGACGTGGTGACCCTGAAGTCGGACGTTCCAGTGATTTTGGAGGATGGCCAGCCAGGGACCCTCGAGCACCCGGAGTCGGTTTGGATGGTGATCGGAAACAGCTGCGACTTTGACCGCACAATCGACGACGCGCGGTGGACGCAGCTCGTGCCGATTGGCAATGTGGGGCCGCTCGGTGAGGTCAGTGCACAGCTGGGTGCTGCGCGCCGGTACACGCAAGCCCGCAAGTTCTACGTGCCTCCCTGGTCCGCAGAGGCCGAGTGGCATCTCCATATCGCCGATTTGTTATTGCCTGTAGCTGTGGATAAGCGAGCTTTCCACGGTCCTGAGATTGCATTGCAAGCACGCATGAGCCGTAGCGCATGGATTTTGCTCAACGCCTGTCTGGTGCGATTTCTGGCGCGGGACGACGGGCGCTATGATATTTAGCTTCAATCGAAGTCTTCCAAGGTCGACTTGCGGGTCGCTGCGGCCTCCTGCTCGCGCGGCCTTGCCTCGTTTTGCGGTCGAGCAATGAGCGTGTTCGCCCGCTTCCCTGAGCGTCTCCAGCACGCGATTGCGAATCACCTGGGGTCCGGCTCGCTGCGAGCGGTGCAAGAGCTAGCCGGCGATGCAATCCTCGACGGCAAGAACGCCGTGGTTTTGGCGCCCACCGCGGGCGGCAAAACCACGGCGGCGATATTCCCGGTGCTCGCGCAGCTGCTCGAAAGCCAGCCCAGCAGCGTCGGCGCCATCTACGGTGCGCCCATTAAAGCACTGCTGAACAACCAGGAAGTCCGGCTCGGCGACTACACGCAAATGGTCGGCTTGGATCGCTTCGTTTGGCACGGTGACGCCGGCCAAAGCCAGAAACAGAGCTTTTGTCGCGAGCCCACACGGAGCTCTCCCTTGCTCTGCCCGAACGGTACATGCAACAGCTCGCGTCGAGCTCGCCTTTGCGCCCGGCCCTCAACCTTCGGTGATGCTTGGTGCGGGCGTGCCCGAGCGCGCTTGCGCTTGTCGCCCGTGTTCTGCGAATCGCTCACCTCATTTTCGCGCGCTCCGCCACCCCACTCAACGTCATCGTCGGAGCAAGAGTAGAGCGGTCATGATCCAGAAATCCCCGGCATTTCCTCGGCAAGCCGGCGTCGTCTGTGTGTTCCTCGGAGTTGCGGCTGGCTGTGGCGGCTCTAGTACGTCCGGCTCGGGCGGCGCCGGAGGGGCTGCCGGGAACTCATTCGCAGGTGCCGCCGGTACAGCGGACCAAGCGGGCGCGCCAGGCGCGGGCTCAGGCGCTGGCACCGCGGGGACGGGGAGCGACTGTAGTCCGGCATGCGGGCCCTCCCGCCAATGCTGCGGCGGTCAATGCGTCAACGAACAAAATGATCTTCACAACTGTGGGGCGTGCGGGCTCGTGTGCCAAGAGGGCATGTACTGCGGGGCGGGGCAATGCGCCAAGCCACCGTGTAACACGACCTGCACGGGTGCCACGTGTTGCGGCTCTGAGTGCTGCACTGAGGGCCAGATCTGTTGCGACCCTCAGGGGCCGATCGACACTGCCCCTCGTTGCCTGACACCCAGCGAAAGCGGTACCTGTCCGATGGGCTGCGCGCCACTTTGCGTTTGCGCTTCTCCCGATACACCCATCGCGACGCCGGACGGGGAGCGCGCGATCGCCAGCCTGCGTGTCGGTGACCTCGTCTACAGCATCGATGGCAGTGCCGTGAAAGCCGTGCCGATCGTCCGAGTCAAACAGACCCCCGTCGTTCGTCACCATGTCATGCGCGTGCGGCTCGCGACCGGCGTTTCGCTGGAAATTAGCGGCGGCCATCCGACAGCCGACGGGCGTAGTTTTGCTGATCTCCGCGCCGGAAGCCTGCTCGACGGTGTGCCGGTGATCTCGGCCGAAAAAGTCTCGTATGCTTACTCCTCGACGTTTGACATCCTGCCCGCGTCCAGCACTGAAACCTACTTTGCTGGGGGCGCTCTCATCGGAAGCACAATCGACCGAGCGATGCTTGTGGGGCCCGAGCGGGCCTGCGTGGGAGCGCCGTAGGGCCCGAGGCATCGCCAGCCCGCGCGCTCATTGCGGGCAGCAGTAACGCGCGACGGTCTGCCCAGCGTAGTCGAGTTGGCAGCCGGCGCCGGGAGTGGCTGTGTCCGTGCACGAATACGAGAACGGCGGCTTGCTCGCCGTGGCGCAGTTGGAGTCGCCCAGCGAGTACCTTTGACAGGATCCAGCATCGGTGATCCCGCCGGCTCCTGCGGCTCCTGCGGCTCCTGCGGCTCCTG